>JADGBW010000072.1 GCA_015231305.1 Magnetococcales bacterium
AAAATTCGTAAAGATATATATGAACGCTATATAGATAAAAAAGGTGTGGGAAAACAACATCATCACAGTATAAAAGCTGGTTTAAATCTTGCTCGTAGTTATATAAATTTAAGCAAGGACAAAGCTGCACAAACCCTGCTTTCTGGTTTTTGTCATAAAATTAAAAATACTTTAGGGTCGTATGCTAGCGAGTTGGCAGAATGTTTAACCCTATTAGCCACAGTTCAAGACCGTATGGGCAACCTAGATATAGGTATTGCCACTTATAAACGGGTTGAAATGGTACAAAAATTAAGCTTGAACAAAAAAGACCCTGCTCTTTTAAACACTAGGGTAGAGAGAGCAGAGCTAATGCGCAGGGTTGGAAAATATAAGGAAGCCCAAGACCTATTAGATGGTGTTTTAGCTTCTGGTATTGATAAAAACCAAAGGGTAATGATTGATGCAAAAGAACGCTTAGTGCGAGTTCTCGAAGATATTGGTAAAAATGCCGAGGCCGAAAAGCTAATAAGAGAAGTATTAGCCCATGAGCAGAAGAAATATACTGAAACACACCCTAATGTTCTTTCTGCTCAAGATAAGCTTGCGAGCATACTGCGTCGCAACGGCGAGTTTGCTGAGGCTGAAGAGCTTTATAAAGCTTCTCTAGCCGGATATAGGAAAATATTTGGTGATGAAAACCAAGCGACTTTAAATGTTATGAATAACCTGGGTTTAACCCTTGAAAATGCTGGGCTATACGATGAAGCAGAACCACTGTTGCGCTTAACTGTTGGTATAACCAGAAAAAAAATGGGTGATAACCACCCAACCACTTTGGCATTTATGAACAACCTTGCACTTCTTTATGAGAGCCAAGGAATTTTTGACAAAGCAGAACCTCTGTATAACCAAGCCATTGAGAGCGCGTCAGAGACCTTAGGAGAAGAACATCCAGATGTTATCGCTTTTGTTAACAATTTAGCCTACTTAGCCCTGTTGCAAAACGATTATAACAAAGCATCTCCATTATTTGAGAGAGTTCTTACAAGCTGGGTTAAAACATTAGGTGAATCACACCAAAAAACTCTTAAGGGTATGAATAACTTAGCAAGAGTAAGGCATCATCAAGGTAAGTTTGAAGAGGCAGAAAAATTATTTATTAAAGCGTTAGACCTAAGAACAAAGCTTTTAGGTGCTAAACATATGGATGTTTTGCGCTCTATGCACGATTTAGGTGCACTTTATAGAGAGATGAAACGTTTTGATGAGGCCGAAAAAATTCTGCAAGAGGCTCTAAAACTTGATGATGAAGTTCTTGGCCCTCAACACCCATATACATTTGAAACAGTAAATACTTTGGCGGGGCTGTATAGTGACAAAGGAGACTTAGAGCAATCTTATAAAATAAGTAAAATGGGTTTTGATAGGCGTACCGAATTTTTAAACCGTATGTTATGGGCAACAGGTGATAATGCAAGAGAAGGATATGTGAGGCTACATAGACCTGAGCTTGTCAACTATTTGGCTCTATTGACCAAGCTTAAAGACAATGCAGAAAGCGGAAAACAGGTGTTTGAAGTTGGTCTGCAACGTAAGGGTTTGATGCTTAAAGTAACTTCAGAAATTCGCCAAATTGCCAAATTAGCTAAAAACCCAGAGCTTGATGCCTTAGGAAAACAATTAACCCTAACCCGTAAAGAGTTAGCAGCACTGACACTTTCTGGCCCAAGAGAAGACACCAAAGGCCACCATCTAGAAGCTCTCCATGAACTTGAAAACCAAGTGGATATGTTACAGCTGAAACTAGGTGATGCTAGCAAGCGGTTTCGTCGGTCTGTAAGTAAACTTACCACAAAAGAGATTATAGCTAACCTACCACCCGAAGCTGCTCTAGTAGATTATTTAGTATACAAAGATGATGGTGTTAGCCGATTAATGGCTGCGGTGCTTACTATCGAAGATGGAGAGCCTAACTATTCTCTTGTAACCTTTGAAAATGATATGGAGGCAATCCATCTTGCTATTAGAGACTACAGAACCATTATACAAGATGAAGATGCTGATGATGACGAGCTATTAGAGATTGGTATGCAGGCTTACGATATGGTTTGGATGCCATTAAATGAGGCATTGGGGGATCGTGAAGTTGTTTATCTTATCCCTGATGGCATGCTGAATATCCTGCCATTTAATGCTCTTGTAAACGAAGATGAGGAGTATCTGGCAAAAAGTTTAGATTTGCATATTCTTACCTCAAGCCGTGATCTTATTCCTATAGATATTCCCAAAGCTACGGGAGGTCTAATGATTTTGGCTGGTCCAGACTATGATACTGACAGGGTTGGTGATCAACAAACAATTAAAAAAATTAAAGGCAAAAGGGCAGCATCGGTATCTTCTGGTCTACGCTCATTTTCTGGTATGCGAGGGCTTAAGTTTGACCCTCTTCCCGGTGCAGAAAAAGAGGGTAAGCTCATTATGAAGCAGGTTGCAAATAAAAGTAAAAAGAACCAGATTTTTATAAAAATGGATGCCCAAGAGGTGGTTGTACAGTCTGTAAATAATCCTCCCGAAATTCTCCATATTGCAACCCATGGTTTTTTCCTCAAACCAGATGATAGCTTACGTAAGCGACTTCTTAAGCTGGCTCGTGGTGCAGCGCTGCAAATGCCACCCCCTGGAGACAACCCACTGTTGCGTTCTGGTCTGGCCTTTGCCGGCATAAATGGCAATGCACAATTTTTAGGTGAGATAGATACTGAAAATGATGGTGTTCTTACAGCTCTTGAGGTGCTTGGTTTAGATCTCTCTGGTACACAACTTGCAGTGCTTTCTGCTTGCGAGACAGGTTTAGGTGAAATACATGAAGGTGAAGGTGTTTATGGTCTAAGGCGTTCATTCCAAGAGGCAGGGGTAGAGTCTGTAATTGCTTCTTTATGGGAGGTTAGTGATGCTGGTACTCAAGCTTTAATGACTGGCTTGTATAGTAGGCTAAATGAGGGGAAAACCCCCCATGTTGCACTTAGAGAAGCACGCTTGGAGATGATGGACTCCGGCCAGTGGGGTTACCCATATGTATGGTCTGCTTTTATGCTGGTTGGCAAATAATTCAACAATAATTAATGTAAACCACCTGTTTATATCTAAATTTTCCTAAATCAATTATTGTTATTTTTGTGATGTATTGTTACAATGAATGGTCGTAGATTGAAATTATTCTGTTATTTGATAAGTTAAATATAAGATTATGGTATGATGAAAAATAAGTCACTTATCCCTTTCATAATTTTTTTCCAGTTAACAGTTGTTTTTACTACTGTTTCTGTACTGCAAGCCGAGACTCTACAAGAAGCCATTGATAAGGTTTTAGATACCCATGACAAAATTTTAGCCGCTAAAGCTGATTTAAAAGCCAGTAAAAGCCGTGTTAAAGAGAGTAAAGCAACTAATTGGGCTCCTGCGTTGACCTTAACAGCAAATTATGGTCATGAGATGCTAATGGAGCAAGCACCAGGCAGCAACACAGACATGGAAGCTCGTGAGTTTGATATATCTGTAACCCAACGGTTATTAGATTGGGGGCAGGCATCTGCCACTATTGATGTAACTAAACAACAAAAACACCAGATGGAAGAGGCGTTGGACCTAGCACGGCAAGGTTTGATAATGGATGCTATAAGCTCCTTTTACAACCTCGATCGCACTAAGAAAATGGTGGTATTTGCTGAAAAATCTGTTGATAATATTAAACGTCAAGGTGAAGTAGAAGATATCCGTGTGTCTCTTGGTAAAGGTTATTCTGCTGACGTTTTACAGGTTAAAACTCAACTAGCAGGGGCAGAGGCCCGTTTAGTGCAGTCTAAAGGGGCTATGTTGTTAGCAGAAAACCATATTAAAGCAGTTTTCTTGCGACCAGCAGATGAGATAGCAGACCTTGAGGTTCCTATACCTGACTATAGTATTTTACCAAAGACTGTAGAAGAAGTCGTAAAACGTGCTATTGTAGCCAACCCTCAAGCAAGGCAGTTAGCTTTTTTAACTGATATGCTTGAATCCCAAAGTAAAAGTATATTTCGCACAACTTTTTTTCCAACTTTAAACGCTGTTTTTGATTACAAAATGAAGCGTGGAGTTTCTGGTACTAACGAGTATGTGCGGGATAGCCTAGGTAAATTAGAAATATCCTTTCCCTTTAATTTAGGCTTAAGTGGTGTTGATACTGTAAGGGCAGCACGACGAGATAGAGATGCAGCAAAACGTCGTCATGGAGATACCCTATTGCTTATTGAAGAGCAGGCTCGTAGTGCCTGGAGCAATCTTCATACTGCTAGGTCAAACGCTGCGCTGTTAAACAGTCAGGCAAATCTAGCTGCAAAATTCCTTGAGTTAGCACGTGAAGAGCGTAAACTAGACAAACGTACTTTATTAGATGTTCTAAATGGTGAGACAGCATTGATAAACGCACGAAGCGATGCTTACTCTGCTGAAACAGATGTTAAAATTGCCTTCTACTCTCTCATGATGTCAATGGGCGTGCTGTCAACTGATCTTCTAAATGATGGTTTTGTAAAAAATAAAGAGTGACCATCGAACATACAGGTGAAAACAACTCTTTTTTGAGGTTTAATGCGTGTTAGCACTTTTACGGCAACTGTTTAATCGACCACTTTTTACTTTTGAGTTGCTAGCAATATCCTTTTTTATAAATTTTCTTGGTTTAGCTACCTCAATTTATGTTATTCAGGTCTTAAACCGCTATGTTTCCCATGGAATTGATGCCACTCTTCTTACACTAACTGTTGGTGTACTATTCGCTATAGTTCTAGAGTTTTTCTTTCGTCAGTTACGGTTAAAGTTGGCCCAAGGTGTTACTGTAAGCCCTGCTTATAAACTGCTGATGATGGTTTTTACTCAAATAGTTGTTATTAGGTCTGCGCTATTAAACCACCTTAACTCTGGGCAAAGGCGAGAAATAGCTACATCACCAGGAACAATAGCCAAAATATACGGCCCTAACACTCTTTCTACTATCTTAGATTTACCTTTTGCCATTATGTTTGTCGGTGTGCTCTATCTGTTGCAAGTCGAGGTTGCAATAGTTGCATCTATATTCATTGTTGCAGCTTTTTTTGTTGCAGCTATAAGCCATGTTCCTTTAAAAACCCCTCTGCAACAACAGGCTAAAGCTGCTAATGAAGCAGGTGCAATGGCTGTTTCTAGTATGCGATGCCCTGATGTGGCACGTGCTTTTAATGCCCAACCCCAATTACTTGATAGCTGGCAACAAAAGCAGACTACAGCTATTGGTGAAGGTAGAAAAGTAGAGTCTCGGCGTACCTTTTTGCAATCTTTAACAAAAACCATTGGTGCATTGATGGGGGTGGCAGTTATTGGAGTTGGTGCAAAGTTGACTGTTGCTGGTGAAATGGATATGGGGTTAATGATTGGTGCTAACATTCTTGCTGCTCGCGCCATGGCCCCCATAATTGCTTTTGCTCAACTTGGTTCATCTTTAACTGAAGCTAAACGGGCAATTGAGTTGCTTTCTGGTTTTTCTAAGCTTAAACATGAACATCAAAAAGGGAGAGATTTGCCAAACCTGGATGGTGGTCTGTTTGTTGATAATGTATCTTTCACCCATTTAAATGAAAAAAACCCAATTTTCGAGTCTCTTTCATTTGAGATACCCCATGGTCAATCTCTATTGGTTATAGGTGGTAATGGTGAAGGTAAAACAACTCTAGCTCGTATTCTCATGGGGCTTTTAGAAACAACCCGTGGCCAGATTTCAATTAATGGCATAGACATGAGCCAGATAAGCTTATCATGGTGGCGAAAGCAGGTAGCATATCTACCACAGGAGCCAGATTTTTTTGATGGAACCATCAGAGAGAACTTGATGACCTTAAATTCATCAATTACTGAAGAACAACTAATAGCTGTAACAACAGAGGCAGGATTAAATAAATTTTTACACAACCACCCAAAAGGGCTAGATGCCCAAATTATAAATGATGGAGCCAACTTAGCAGCAGGAGTTAGAAAACGCCTTGCTTTGGCTCGCGCTCTTACATCAGACAACAAAATAGCTGTTTTTGATGAACCAATGGAAGGCATGGATGCAAGTGGTCGTACTGCAGTATCAAACGTACTAGGATCATTCATTCGCAACAAAAAGAGTGTCATTATTTTTTCTCATGATGCTGGTTTGGTCAGTGGCACAGACATGGTCTTAGATCTTGACCAAAAACCAACGCCAAAATTAACCTATCGCACTTCTAGCTTAAGAGGCAAAAATGAGTGAGATAGAAAGCAAAATAAGTGAAGACTCAATTGAAGATGGGGTAGGGGCAGGGCATCATATTATGGCCTTGTTGTGTATCTTTTCTTCTCTTGGATTTTGGTTTTGGGCCTATTATGGTACATTAGATATTGTCAGTTTAACCCAAGGTGAAGTTATTCCATCTTCTCAGGTGAAGCAAGTTCAACACCTAGAAGGAGGCATTGTTCGTCATATATTGGTTAAAGAGGGTGACAAAGTAATAAAAGGACAACATCTAGTTGAGCTAGAGAGTGTATCTTCTGGAGCTGATGTGGAAGAGATCCAGGCACGTTTTATAACATTGCGATTGGATCTCGCTCGTTTAGAAGCAGAGGCAACAGGAAGAAACTCACCCAAATTTGATGATGATTTAATAAAAAATTTTCCTAAAAAAGTAGAGAGAACTTTAAGATATTTTAATAACCGTAAAAAAGGTCACTTTGAGAATATAGCTGGTTTAAAAGAGCAGATAGTTCAACAGCAGCAGCAGGTACGAGAAATTAGTACCAGAATTAGAAATAATAAAAAACGTCTAAAATTAGTGCAAGAGCAGGTGGACATAAGCCAAGAGCTTTTAAGTAGAGATATAACCAACCGCTTTACCCATTTGGACTTACTAAAAGAGACTAATATAATAGGTAGCTCAATTGAAGAGGACGGTATGGCCTTATTAAGGGCTGGTGCAGCGTTAAAAGAGTCTCGCTCTACTTTGGCAAGTGCTAGTTTTGAATTTCAAGAACAGGCTCAAGGAAAGTTATCAGAAATTCGAGGCCAAGTTTCTGAGTTAGACGCCCGTTTAAGGAAATATTCTGACAGTCTCTCAAGAAGGATAATATCTTCACCAGTTGATGGGGTTGTTAAGACATTATTGGTATTTACCGAAGGAGGTGTGTTACAACCGGGTGGAACAGTTTTAGAAATTGTACCGGGTGGAGATAGGTTGGTAATTGAAGCTAAACTCCCAATACAGGATATCGGTTATGTTAAAGTGGGACAAAAAGCTAAGGTAAGCCTTACCTCAAGTGATTCTGCAAGGTTTGGTAAGTTAGAAGGTACTGTATCTCAAATTAGCCCAGATACCCTGGTGACAGAAGATGGAATACCATATTATAAAGTACGCATTGTGACCAATGAAGCAAAATTTAAAAAGGGTGATTTAGAATATCGCCTGTTTCCAGGAATGATGGTTCAAGCAGCAATTCATACCGGAAGCCGAACTGTATTAGAGTATCTTTTTTCACCTTTTATTAGTTATATAGATCCTGCGCTAACAGAAAGATAAACTTCTTATGCTAGTTACGGGTACTTAAGATGCATTTTAAAAAAAATATGATGGTACATTACATTTTTTTTACTGCTTTTTTTTGGGCGGTTGGCGTTCTGCCAACTGTTTCTATAATAGCTGAGGTAACAGCCGCCCCATTTTTTGGTAAATCCCAAGAACTGAAACAAACTGGCTCTCTATGGGTAGCCACTTATCCTTCTGGAGCTAAAATTAGAATAGAAGATAAGCTAATAGGAACGACCCCAACATACTTAGCTAAACTACCAGTAGGAAAACTAACCATAAGCTTAGAAAAAGAGGGTTATCCCGTACGAAAAAAAACAGTAGATATTAAAGCAGGAAAAGGGCAAAAACTTCATCTTACAATGGTTGATAGCATACCTGGGGTTCTTGATATCCGCAGTATTCCTGAAATGGCAGAGTGGTCAATAGATGGTAAGATAAAAGGAGTAACACCACAATTTTTAGATAAAATTCCTGCAGGTATGCACCAAGTTACGATAAATAAACCTGGTTATCATGAATGGATGGGAAGCTTTGAAGCCAAAAATGGTCATTTAACTATAATGACAATAAAGCTACGTCCAAAAGAGTATAAGTTAACTGTGTTAACTGAACCACAAAATGCCAAAGTTGAATTTTTAGATGGTTCAGAAAAATATACTCCTGGCATGTTAATGAAACCTGGAAAATATGAATTTTGGATTTCTGCCCCAGGGTATGAGCAAAAAAAAGGTCGTGTGACATTAAAAGACCGAGATTGGGTTGGGTTGGTACATCTAAAAAAACTAAGCAAAACTACCAGTAAAAGCTTAGCTAAAAAAAGTACAAAACCAAAAAAACTCACCTATGAGCCAATTGCTGTTACCCCCAAACAAAAAACAACATCATCAGGCAAAAAAACAGTTAAAAATAGAGAAAAAGCGGTGGTTAGCACTGTATCTAATAAAGCTAAAAGCACACTTAACACAGATAAAATATCTGTTGCTAGTTTGTTAACCCAAGTGCAAAATGATGTTAGAAATGGTCGTCTTCTCTCTCCTGTTGGCAATAATGCTAAAGAAAAACTACAGCAAATATTAAAAATTGAGCCTGATAATAGCTTTGCAAAAAAACGCCTAAAAAAGGTTAACCAATTGGCAAAATCAGGTTATTTAACCTATGTTCGCATTTTTCCAATCTCAGAGAAAAGAAAAGCTGAACGTTATGTTAAACGAATAAAAGCACTCGATCTGCCAGCTTTTTTATTGCCAACAACTGTAAAGGGTCAGCCTTATTTCAGGGTGTGTAGTGGGCTGTTTGTTAACCGTAATAAAGCGGTAAAAGCTCGAGATAAAATGTTGGCTAATTTAGGTGTAAAAGAGGTAGTCTTAAGACGTTATAGAGCCTCACTATTTAAACCCTAAAATCACACAAGGTAGCACACATCTATAGCATACTATTGATTCACCTTATATATCAGGGTAAACTCTGGATATCGATAAGTTGGTGGCAATTTACCCAAATACACCAGATATATATATTAAACATGCATGTGTCAC
The DNA here is from genome assembly GCA_015231305.1 of Magnetococcales bacterium. Lineage (GTDB taxonomy): Bacteria > Pseudomonadota > Magnetococcia > Magnetococcales > JADFYX01. The sequence continues at coordinate 9,131 of JADGBW010000072.1, forward strand.
CAATTGCAGTCGCTAAGTTAAATCAACTGGATATAATAATACATACATGACTCCTGCACTTAAAATTTCTAATCTTAACAAGCTTTTTGCCAATAATGTCCATGCACTTAAAAACATAGACTTACAGGTTGAATCTGGTGAATTTTTTTCAATTCTTGGTCCAAATGGTGCTGGTAAATCAACCTTAATAAATATTGCTGCTCAAGTTGTTAAAAAAAGTTCTGGTTTAGTAGAGGTTTTTGGCAACAACATTGATGATTTATCCCAGCAGGCAAAGTTATTACTTGGTTACACACCTCAAGAAATAGCTTTGGACTCTTTTTTTACCGTCAAAGAGTTATTAATAAACCACTCTGGCTATTATGGGTTTTCCAATAACTTAGAGTGGATAGACCACCTTCTTGAACAGCTCCATCTTAGTCAATATAAAGACAGAAACTCAAAAGATCTCTCTGGTGGTATGAAGCGTCGCTTGACTATTGCTAAAGCTCTTATTCACAAGCCCAAGCTGCTTATTTTAGACGAACCAACAGCAGGTGTTGATGTTTCATTACGGCACTCTTTATGGAAATTTATTCGAGAACTACATGAGAGTGGAACAACAATTATTTTGACGACTCACTACATAGAAGAGGCGCAAATGTTGGCAGATAGGGTGGCTATTATAAGAGATGGCAATATAATTGCCTGTGAAAACACGCAAAAATTACTAGACTCTTTTGGTTCCCGTCGATTTGAGATTAATTTTTTAAAAGAGCTGTCTCTACCTAAAACATTTGGTTCTCTTAACTACAGTGAAGACCGTCTATCTGTTACTGGTGAATATCATAGTGAATCTGCCAAACAGTTGTTTGCATGGTTGACTGATAACTGTGAAGAGGTTAAGGATATTCGTATTGAACCAGAGCGACTTGAAGATGTTTTCCTCAAACTAACTGAAAAATCATGATAAATTGGTACGGTTGTTGGGCGTTATTTAAACGAGAAAGTTATAGGTTTTTGCGAGTATGGGGCCAGACTGTGGGTGCTCCATTAATCTCTGCCATGCTCTATTTTATTGTATTTGGTGGAGCTTTAGGGGATAAAATTGGTGCGACTAACGGTGTGCCTTACATTCTATATCTTATACCTGGTTTAGCAGCAATGGGTATGATTCAACACTCATATCAAAATACCAGCTCATCTCTCATTCAAATGCGTTATATAGGTATGTTAGATGCTGATTTATTGGCTATACCACTAACTTCACTACAGATTGTTTTAGCTTTTACTGCTGCAGCTATTGTTCGTGGAATTATGGTTGGAAGCGTTATTTTAATGGTAGCTTGGTTTTTTTTCCCATACTCAATATCTCACCCGCTGCTTTTTGCAGCTGCATCGATAGTTATTTCAGCAATATTTGGTTTAATTGGCTTTATTTCGGGCATGTGGGCACGTAGTTTTGATAATATTTCTGTTATAAGTAATTTTATTTTAACCCCAATGGTATATTTTGGTGGAGTATTTTTCTCTATCTCCATGTTGCCAGATGGTTGGCGTACGGCAGCACTGTTTAATCCAATATTTTATGTGGTGGATCTGTTTCGATATGCGATGATCGACAGTGGGCAAACTGCGGTTTATATCTCTTCTTCCGCTGCAATTGGCGCAGTGCTTGCTTTATTTTTCTTATCAGTAAGTTTAGTAGAGCAGGGGTGGAGAATCAAAGAGTAGAGCAGATTATATCTATCATTATAACTAGGTTCAGCTATTGTTCTTACTGCAATGAATGTTGATTCTAGATTAAATTATTTGGAGTAGCATGTTATGTTGAAAAAACAGTGCCTAGTTATATTTATTGGCCTGCTGCTTATATTCTCAACAAATGTTGCTCTTAGTGATGATGTTGGAGCTTCTAAAAAAGGTATTATGGTGGTTGCTGCTAACCCAAAAGCAGTTAAAGCTGGTTACCAGATTTTACAAAATGGTGGCAACGCCTTAGACGCAGCAATTGCTGTACAGATGGTTTTAACGTTGGTAGAACCGCAATCTTCTGGCATAGGTGGGGGTGCATTTCTTCTATACTGGGACAATAAGGCAAAAAAACTTCACGCTTTTGATGGTCGTGAAACAGCCCCTTTAACAGCTAGAGCAGACCGTTTTTTGCTTCCTAGCGGAAAACCACAAAATTTTTATCAGGCAGTTGTAGGTGGGCCATCAGTTGGTGTTCCTGGTTTATTAGCCATGTTGGAAAAATCCCACAAAACACATGGTGTTGCCCCTTGGTCTTCGCTTTTCTCATCTAGCATTAAGTTAGCTAAAAAAGGTTTTATTGTCTCTCCTCGCTTAAAAGAAAAATTAAAAAAAGACCTCTATTTAAAACACAACCCCACTGCCAATCGTTATTTTTATAACGATGATGGAACCCCTAAAGGTCGTTTGGTTAACGTTCCTTTAGCTAAAGCACTTCATGATGTTGCCCATGGTGGTTCTCAGGCTTTTTATGAGGGTGAGTTAGCGAAAAATATGGTTGCAGCAGTTAAAAATGCAAGCCCTCCTGGAGATCTTACATTAGAAGACTTTAAAGCTTATAAAGCTATTGAGCGAGAACCAATATGTAACAATTACAAATCAAACAATGTCTGTTCTATGCCTCCTCCCACTTCAGGTGGTATTGCTCTTTTGCAGATGTTGGGAATTTTAGAAACATTTGATGTAAAAAAAGAAAAGCCAGAATCAGCGAAGATAGTTCATCTATTTACCCAAGCACAAAGGCTGGCTTTTGCTGACCGCAACCAATATGTAGCCGATGCAGACTTTGTTAGAGTTCCCGTACAGCACCTATTAAATAAAGAGTATTTGCAAAAACGGGCCGCAGTTATTCAACTAGATAAGGATATGGGCAGAGCAAAACCCGGTAAAATATCGGAAGCTTTAGTAATTAATAGAGGTGAGAGCATAGATTTCTCCCACCCATCTACATCTCATATCTCCATAATTGATAGCTGGGGTAATGCAGTTTCTATGACTACATCTATTGAAAATGGTTTTGGTTCTAGAATTATGGTCAACGGCTTTTTATTAAACAATCAACTAACAGATTTCAGCTTTTTGCCTACTCCTAAACAGTCTAAAAACAACAATAATAAGTTAGTAGCAAATAGGGTAGAACCAGGAAAAAGACCTAGAAGTTCCATGACCCCAACAATGGTGTTTAATAAAAATGGAGAATTAAGCATTGTTGCTGGTTCTCCTGGTGGCCCAAAAATTATAGGCTATGTTGCTCGCACAATTTGGAGTTTATTAGAGTGGGACTTAGACCCAAAACAGGTGGTTTCTGCTCCTAACTTTGGCAATACCAATGGTGTGACAATACTTGAAGCAGGAACCACAATAGAAGCTCTAAAAGAACCACTTGAAGCAATGGGTCACAAGGTGAAAATAAAAGCTATGGAGAGCGGATTAAATGTAATAAAAATTGATAAAAATGGAATGCGTGGTGGAACAGACCCTAGACGAGAAGGTATTATTATTACTGACCGTCACTAATAATATAAAGACTTACTAATGGAATTTTTTAGAGTATCTGTTTTCACAACATGCGAACGTAATAAAGCTATAAATCAAGTACGCAATGCAATTGTTGGAAGTGAAGGATGGATAATAGACCACACGCTTTTTTCTAACATTTTAGCAACTATAAGCTTCGATCTGCCATGCAATAAAGTTGATAACTTCATTAAAAAACTTAAAAAAGCGACTTTTACCCCCAAGATAGATGGTAAGTTACCAAAAAAAGGTGATGGTGATTTAAAATGCCAGATATCAATTAGCTTTATACATGACGAGCCAACCCTAAAGCGAGATATACCAGCCTTTGGCTAAATTTCAAGCTGTGTTTTACAGATAAAAGAGATACATATTCCCCCCTCATTTTAAGATGTTTAAGTATTTGCCATCTTCTACACTACATATTGTGAAAATTTATAAAATAAGGTAAGTTAGAAATGATTTTATAGACTACGCAATTTATCTGTGTGCAATCACCAAGATCGCTATCAAAGTAACAGAATAAAATTGATGCAATGAATTGTTAATATTAAATGAATAGTAAACAAAGGCAAAAGATATGAGCGAGTTAAATCTAGATCGACTTTTTATTCTAGAGATGGCCAACAATCACATGGGAAGTGTTGAGCATGGCCTACATGTAATTCGCGAATTTGCTAAGGTTTGCAAGGGGTTTCCTTTCCGTTTTGCTTTTAAAATGCAGTATCGGCAGTTGGATACTTTTATCCACCCTGATTATAAAGATAGGATGGATATCAAATATGTAAAGCGGTTTTCAGAAACCAGCCTAAGTAGAGAAGGTACTCGTAAATTAGTGGCGGAGATAAAAGCCTGCGGTTTTCTCTCTATTTGTACCCCATTTGATCCTGAATCTGTAGATAGAATAATTGAAGACGGCTTTGATGTACTCAAAATTGCAAGCTGCTCTTTTACTGACTGGCCTTTATTGGAACGTATAAGCGAATGTGATTTTCCTGTTATTGGCTCCACAGCAGGAATAAAAACTGAAGATATTGATAATGTAGTGAGTTTTATGACTCATAGGGATATCAAATTCACCTTGATGCACTGTGTCGCTGAATATCCAACACCCATTGAAAATTTACAACTTAACCAAATTGATTTTCTCATGGAGCGTTATCCAGATATACCAGTAGGTTATTCCACACACGAAGACCCAGCCGAGAGTGATATAATAGGGCTTGCTATTGCTAAGGGATGTAAGGTTTTCGAAAAACATGTTGGTGTGCCAACTGCTGAATATGAAATCAATGCCTATTCAGCAACCCCCAAGCAAGTTTATGCATGGTTAACAGCAGCGCAAAAAGCTTTCAATATTTGCGGCGTTACTAATGGACGAATTGAACCAACACAAAAAGCCCTTGATAGTCTTATATCTCTACGTCGTGGCATTTATGCCAAAAATGATATTACAGCTGGGGAGCGCATAAAAGATGACGATATTTTTATGGCTATTCCCACCATGCCAGGGCATATAACTGCTAATGATTGGTCTAAATATAATCACTATTATGCGACCCAAACCATAAACAAAGGTGATCCAGTATTAGAGTCTAACTCACGTATTGAGCAGATTAGAAAACAAATTGAAGATATTGTGAATAGAGTTGGCGAGCTTTTAAAAGCTGGAAATATAATTATTCCACAAGAGTCGCAACTTGAGATATCCCACCATTTCGGTTTGCAAAATTTTGCCAAAATAGGCATTAGCATGATAACTGTAGTCAACCGCGAATATTGTAAAAAATTGATTGTTGTACTACCCGGACAATCTCACCCAGAGCAATACCACAAACAAAAAGAGGAGACCTTCCATGTTCTCCACGGAACCCTTGATGTGACATTAGACGGAGTTAGCAAAAAATGTTATCCCGGTGATGTAGTCACAGTAGAAAAAGGGGTACGTCACGCTTTTGGTTGTGAAGGTGGTGTAGTTCTAGAGGAGATATCATCTAACCATTCCAAAGACGACTCATTTTATACCGACCCTGAAATAAACAACAATCCCAACCGTAAGACTTTTGTTTCATTTTGGTTGAACTAATTTTTTAAAGTGGCTAGATACACATTGAAAAAATTAACAACTCTTAATTTTTAAAAGAGTTAAAATATAATGTTACCTTATCATCTTGCAAACCTCTATTTTTAATGAGGTTTTCTATTTCATCACGGGACTCTATCCATGATAGTTGCGGGTCATTACTTAATTCAATAGCTTTTTTATAGTATAGCAGAGCTATACCTAAGCTACCTTCTTGCACCAAAACTTCAGCAAATGCTACATGGCTTTCAGGGTTCCAAATATTTGCTAAAAGATTGTGCATAATCAATATACTAGCGTTTTTAATATCTCCTTGCTGAAGAAAATACCTACCAATTTTTAAATAAGCTTTAACACATGCCCAAGGTTTGTCACTGTTTTGTGATGCTATTTTAGATAGTGGTAAGCAGTGTTCATTAAGTAGTTTGTGGTACTCTTTTATCGAGTTTTGGTAAGCTTCTGTAGAATCAGTAAGTTTGAATATCTCTTCATGGCGTTCAGCCAGAGAAAGCTGTAAATCAGCTTGAGGGTTCATAACAAGGTTTTGGCTCCACATCTGCACATAAGCTCTGGCTAAACAGTGCCTACATGTGAGGGTTAGACCCCACTCTTTAGTGAAGAGATTCTCATATTTATTTACATTTTTACATTTTTTACACCGCCAATGACAACTGTATCCATTGCCAAGAACTGGATGAGCTGTTTTGCTGATTGAAAAGAACTCAGTTTTAGCAACATGTATTAATGTCAGGCTATAGAACTTTATCCGCTCGTATAGGGCAAGGAAATACTCATTTGACATTGTGGTAATATTTCTAAACTCTTTTGGGTTTTTAAATGCTTCTGTGTGGCTTTTAATACGTCCATTTGATACTGCATTATTATAAATCTCGCTACCGGGTAGAACTTGCATCACATTAAAGTTAAGCGTGTACTCAGGGTGTTTTGTCCAATAGTCAAAGGAGTCAGCTGTTGTTTCAAGTGTTTCTGCTGGATCTCCAAATAATAGGTTTCCTTGCAGACCGATGTTAGATTCATAGATGAGATCAATAGCATTGGCAAGCTTTTGAGGTGTGGTAAGTTTTTTCATACTCTTTAAGATTGGCTCACTCATACTCTCGATACCAAGGCTTATAAAAGCACAACCAGACTCCTTAAGCAGTCCCAAGGTTTCTTTATCAATGCTTTTTTCATGGAGTTGGCAAAGCCACTGTAAACCATAAGGTTTGATACGCTCACAAAAAGCTGTAAGGCGCTTTTTCTTAAGGGACAATAGCTCATCAAGTACCATGATGATATTAATATCGTATGTTGCAATTAGATGGTCTAATTCGGCAAAAAAATCGTCTAGTTCTCGCTCCCGATATACTTTGCCATTAGGGTGATAGCAAAAAGTACAGCTTAAAGGGCAAGAACGGCTGGAAATAATAGGTACAGCCTTTGGTTTATTGTATAGGTTGAATACATAGTTGGTTTGTGGGGCTTGTAAGTCTAGTAGTTTTTCTAACTGAAACCCTGCAAAGTCTGGCCAAGGTATATCGCTTAAATCCCTGTTGACAACCCGATCTTTTGTCAAAAGAGGAGGCTTGTTGGCACGATTTAAAACTATGCCAGTTATCTCTTCAAGAGGAGTATTATTGCTAAGGGCATCAAGGATTTCGATGATTGTTTGCTCTCCTTCACCAATAACCCCAATGTCAATATCCAACAAGTTAGCAGCCATCTCAGGGTCAGCACTAACTATTCCTCCTCCCGCAATATTTATAATATTTGGTTTTGCTAGTCGCGCAGCTTGAAAAATTGCATGAACAGTTTCAAAGTATACAGAGATGCTACCAGATGCACAGACATCAGGGTTGATATCATTTATTGCTTTAGTAACGGCTTCTTTAACACTACCTTCTATATGGTTTAAATTAAGGGTGTGAAGATCTTTTCCTGCTTTTTTAATTACTGCTGATATATACAGGATGCCAAGGGGCATATCATAATTGTTTAGGTCACTATCGTCAAATTTAGGCAGAATCAGAAGTGTTCTCATATAAAAATCCAATTATATGTAACTATTAATTATTGTTATCCTGAGAATAATTATAAAACAGAGTCTCTACTCTTTTGTAACCAAGTTATATTTTAGCTAAATATTATAGACTTTTACACCATTTATACCAGAGTTTGCGATATATCGACTCTACTTCTTTAGTGTATAGTTTGGAGTCACCAAGGGCTGATTGGTCAACTTTGTCACGTAACTGATAGCGAAGATTTTTTAGTGTTTGCTTATTTTTTGCAAATTTAATTGCTAAATTAACATAATCAGCCTCACTTTTAGCCCGCCAATCATCTAGCCCTAAAACATGTAAAATAGCAGCACTTACCTTGAATGGAGTATCTTTTTCATATGTTAGCACAGGAACCCCCATTCGTAATGATACTATAGTAGTTATGCCTCCATTATGGGGAAATGGATCAAGCATTATATCAACTTTACTATTGGCTAAAAGATGTTCTGTTTTTGATGTTTTACCTAGTAAGGTAATACGTTTTGTAGAAATTCCCTCTTTCTCAAAAATATCGTGAATATTTTTTTGTTGTTTTAAAGAGTCTAATCTTTCTGTTTTCATTAATAATTTTGAGCCAGGAACCCTGTGTAGTATCTTAGCCCACAATTTAAAAATCTTTTTGGTATATTTTTCTAAACGGTTAAATGCGCCAAATGTGATGTAACCATTTTTAAAAAAAGGTGGATCAGTTATTTGGGGATATACGGTATCAGAGTTCATGTGAATAACACATGTAAGGTCAACGATATGTTCAGTATATTTATGTCGTTCAGTTTTTGGGTGGGAAATCGGGTCTGAAAACAGATAATCCATAGCTGCCATTTTTGTACCTAGTGGGTATCCCCACGCATTAATTTGTATGGGAGCAGGTTTTCTGGCAAATGCCATAAGGCGGTTTTTAGGAGAATGTCCATTTAGGTCTACAAGAATATCAATTTTATCTTGGCAAATTTTTTCTGCCAAAGTTGCATCATCAATTTTATCTGTTTTTATCCATTTTGTAGCTTTTTGTTTAAATTGAGATGTAAGATCATCTTCATGGGTGTTGCCAACATAACAAAATATCTGATATTTACTAGAATCATGATTTAACAGTACAGGACCGAATATCTCTGCATTTGGATGTCGCCAGAACTCAGCTGCCACATAACCAATACGTAGTATACGTTCAGGTTCTTGTGAATTTTTTAAATTTTTCCAAAAAGGTAATAGATGCTCTGTATGTTGTTTAGCCCATAACTCCCGCTGCATATGAGGAATATCTGAATTTGCATTGCAAATAAAGTCCAAACTAAAAATAAGGTTGCTATGCGCATTTACATAATCTGGTTTAATTAGAATTGCTTCCTTAAATTTGGAAACAGCCTTTTCTAACTCACCTAGTTTAAAAAAAATTGCCCCAATATTATTGTAAGCTTCTGACAAATTAGGGTTTAATTCTATAGCCTTGTCATAACTTGCTATTGCCTCATCTTGTTTGTTGGTTATATCTAGAATAGATCCTACATTATAGTAGGCTTGTGCAAAATCAGGTTTAATTTCTATAGCTTTCTGGTATAGGGTCAACGCCTCTTCTAGTCTATTCTGCTCTTGCATTACCTTGCCAAGATTATTATAAGCAGATACATAGCTTGGATTAATTGATATTGCTTTGTTAAAACATTCAATTGACTTATCTAACTTTCCTAGCTCAGCTAAAATGTTGCCAAGGTTGTTATGAGTTTCCATTAAATATGGATCGATTTTTAGGGCTTTTTCATATGAATAAACTGCCTCTTTAAGTTTTCCTTGATGTTGGAGAGCAACTCCAATATTGCTGAATGCTGAGGCTAACCCTGGGTTTTTTTTAAGAGCTTTTTTATAGTAGTAAATTGCTTTTTCAATCTGATCAGCTTGATGGCAGGTAATCCCTTTTTGTAAAAAATCTTCTGCTATTTTTTCACTATTATTAACATCAATATCAGATATTTGGTTGTTGGTAATATTGTTTAAATAGTTAATAACTTGGCTGTTTTCAGGGTCTTTTCTAAGGGCTGTGTTTAAAGCTTGAATAGCTTCCTGGCTTCGCCCTAGTGGATATAGAGATGTTCCTAAATTGTAATATAACAAAGCTATATTACCATCGATTTTAATTGCCTTTTTAAAAAACTCAATTGCCAGTTCATGTCGATTTACTTTTTGAGCAACAACCCCTAATAAATTTATAGCATCAACATGTTTAGGTTCTGATTGAATTATTGCAGTACATAGTTTGTCAGTTTCATTGTATTTCTGAGCATAAAAATACTCTAATGCTTGGTTAAATGCTTCATCAACTGTTAATTGCGATGGTTTATCATTATGTTGAGTTTGTTGGCTTTCCATTTTTGTATTCAATTTTAATTTAAATATATTATTTGTAAGTGTTAACTATTGCAATATAGTTGAGAAATTAGGTGGTTGTTT
>JADGBW010000073.1 GCA_015231305.1 Magnetococcales bacterium
CAAACAAAAAAACAAAAAAAGCCTCGGAACATTTTTTAAAATAGACTCCGAGGCTTTTATAATAAACAAGCAGTTAAAAAAATTTTTAACTAAAATGCTAAAAAAACTAATTAATTAGTTTATAACAAAAACCACCTTAGCTTGAGACAAGAAACTGTTATTTTGATCAGCAGCAAATAGAGTTTTTGCATCTCTGTTACTAATTACAGCATCGGTTCCTTGCCTGGTGCCAACAGCATTTATCATTAAAGGTTTTACACCATTCCATGAGGCTAGAAGACCTTTTGCCTTACCTAACTTATTTGTAAACCCACCTGTGCCACGGTCTATTAATATCGAGTTGATAACTTTGGATGGGTCAAAGAGAATATCACCCTTTTGATTTAAAATACGATTAACTATAGCAGGTTTAAATGAGTGTCCTGCTAGCTCAATAATAACACCATCGTAACTGTCATTTACATTGCTATCTACCTTAATAGCATTTTCTGGCATTACTGGTTGGGGCGAAAGTGGTGCATCACCACCTGTTGTAACTATTTTTTCTTGTTCTAATGTGTTGTATAGAGATGCATAAACACCTCCATTACCTTTTAGGTTAACACGTAAGCAAACCTCTCCATATCGCTCTTGAGCGTGATATTTACGCCCACAAACTCTTGCACCACGTAAAAACCCTGCTACACGACTTCGCACAGCATCGTTTTGCAGCATTCCATCTGCAACAGTAGTTTCACCTTCAACGCGGATCTCCTTAATAGCTTCCAAAAGGTTTCTTTGCGCAACAACTGTCGCTGCTCGTATTGCAGCATAGCGTCTCTGTCCAGATTCAGACTCACCAATTACCTCTATGTATCCTTTTGCAAAAATATCTGTCGTTTCAACAGAACCCTCAAAAGCTAGGCCACTCTTAGGGGTAAATATTAAGCATAACGCCAGTACAAAGGAACACAACCCAATAGAAATTTGTTTAATATTACGCATTAGTAAGTCCTTTTTTATTTTAAAATGGTCCAAAATCCCAAGTATCTTTTAATATAGAAATGGTTTATCAATGTACCTTAATTACGTTTCTAAGTGTAACAACCGCAAGCAACAAGTCGGCCCCTGTTACAGGGTCATCAGGGCGGAACTCACCTGACAACTCAGCTTTCATCAAGCCACGTGTTGTCATGGTCATTGCAGCATTAAACCATGCAACAGACTTATCTACATCAGGAAATGGTGAGTTGTGCCCAATATTTTGTGTAGCAATGCTATCTTGATCAGTAATACGCACTAAAACATCTTCTAGCATTAAAGCCAACTCTTTACGGTTGACGTTAAGGTTTGGTTTAAACAGGTTGGCCCTTGTTGTTTCATCATATATAGGGGCAAGACCACGAATATTCCACTTCATAACAGTGGCAACCTCTTGCCTAAATGGATGATTTAGCATATCTGCAGGAACAAACTCCGCCTCTTTTTCTTGAGATTTTACACGAATACGACCTGCAAAAAGTTTATCAAGTTCTAGTTCACTTACTAATAAAGCTGCTACATCTCCGCGGGATACAGCATCTAGAACTGCAATTTTAAGTGCAACACCGCTTAATGTATGGTATGAAGCAGCACGTGAGATTTTTTGTACCTTTTCGTACAACTTATTGGCTTTTTTTACCCATTTACCCGCACTTGAACTGCCAACAATTTTTTGTAACAGTGGCTCAGCACGGCGAAAGTCGTTTTCGTACTCAGCTATTGCCATATAGTAATCAGCAGAATAGGAGTTTTTATAAAATGGAAGCCCATTGGGGTTGAGATTATCTGCATCAATGGCAAATTTATAGTGAACTGTAGATTTTTTTAACCAATGTTTTGATTGCAAAACAGTATAAACCCTAATAGCTGAAACATGATAATTAAAACGATCTTCATCAGATTTTGAGTTTTTATCAGCCTTACTTAGCCATTTAAGTGCAGCTTTTTCATCTACTTTCCGGTGTGCTTCTTGTTCTTGTGCAACAGCTTTATGTGCAATTATTAAGCTTTTGCCCATCATAGCCGGGGCATAAGTACTTTTAAGCCCTAGTGACATATCAAATTTTTTATCTGCTTGTTGCATTTTTCCATCTTCTAGTAACTCCATGCCTAAAGCATAATGCTGGATAGCATTTTCCATAACCCCAGCACCTTCTTTAGGCAAGGTCTCACACCCAGAAATTACAACACCAACAAAGAGCAAAAAAGCAACAAACCTATAGTTTTGTAATTTTATAAATTTCATATTTATTATCCCACTTTATATTATAGTAGAAAAATTTTACAATGTTAACAGCTACATTTATTTTGCATTATATTTAAACTTATGCAACCAAAGCACCCTGACAACTGCTACCTTGCCCCGCTGTACATCCAAAACAGTGCCCATCCACATGTATTGCTTTACCAAAAAGGTCCATAGCCATAAGCTCTGATAGGTGTATGGGATCTTTTTCTTCATTTTTTAATGGTATATCAAGCATTTGGTTAAAATCACAATCATAGACATACCCGCGCCAATCTACAGAAACCAAACTACGACACATAAGCCCATCAAGATTTTCTGGGCTAAAAGAATTTTTAAGCAGGTTTTTATACTCAATTAACTGACCTTTAGCCGCCATACGTGATTCAAAGCGTCTAATAGGCATATTTACCATTACAAACAACTGGTTAAATTTAATACCAAACTCTTGTCCTAGCTGCTTTTTATATGCAGCTTCTAAACTTTCCTGACTAGGAGGAAGAGTTGGCCCTGCTGGGTTATATACCAAATTTAAAGATAGGTTAGAGCCTGGCATTCCATAGCCTAAATTATTAAGTTTACGCAGCCCTGTTATGCTTAAATCAAAAATACCCTTTCCACGTTGTTGATCAACATTATCTTTTTGATAACAAGGTAGTGAAGCAACAACTTCTACCTTTTCTTTAGCCAAAAACTCTGCTAAGTCTTTCTGATCAGGCTCTGATAATATAGACAAGTTACAACGGTCTATAACCTGTACCCTCATTTTTCGAGCAGCAACAACCAAACTTCGAAAATGGTCGTTCATCTCTGGCGCACCACCTGTTAGGTCTAACACTTTGATATCGTGCTTTTCTATACAACGTAAAAGCCAGTTAACAGTATCTTTATCCATCATTTCAGTACGTTTAGGACCAGCTGCTACATGGCAATGGTTGCAAGACTGGTTACAACGATAACCAAGGTTAGCCTGTAGAGTTTTCAAACGACTACGACTAACCATTGGAAAACCAGAAGGAGAGACAGAGTGTGGAAGAGCTTTTGCTGCTCTTATAGCAGGTGTATCTATAGAAAGATTTTGCATATTAAAAAACCTATTTAAAACCCAGTTTTTTTAGAACTATAAGACCAGGGCAAATACCAGTTATACCAGCAAACAACAAACCTATTGGAGCAATGTATAAAGCCCAATGAACCACGCCAAACCCAGTTAACCAAATACCGGTAAGAATTACAGAAGCCATGATAATAAAAAGCATGCGTTGTGCTGACATTAATGATCTCCAAAACAAATAGTTGTTCTAATAATGTTATCTGATTTACTTAAAACCCACCATGCCAACCTAGTGGATAATATAATACTATATACTCTAAATATTTAAAAATATTTAAAAATATAAAACCACTGCTATCAGAATTTATTTTTGATAGAGAGCTCTAATACTCAAAATATTTCTATAAATCAGAAAATAATACTAATTTATCGAGTCAAAATATACCTTTCAATAATTGTATTGCATAAGTGAGAGTTAACCTGATAGTGTGTTAATGAATATTTATTAAATAATTCAAGGTATTGCATTTAAATGAAAATATTATAGTTAGGATATGGTAGTATTATACTAGGTACACATATACCAAAATTATCCAATAGCTAATTGACAAAAGGAGGATATCATGTTTGCTCGCAATTATTTTATATTGTTTATATTGAGCTTTTTTATGATAACTCTGTTTATTGCCCAAAAAAAATCTGTGGCATATGGAAAAGAGACACGGTTTAGTCAAAGCTGGCCAACAACTAATTTTAGTAAACTTACCATATCTCTGGATGAAATAATCAGTGGCGGGCCACCTAAAGATGGTATTCCAGCTATTGATAATCCCGATTTTATATCTCAAAAAAGTGCTAGTAAATGGTTAGATCCAAGAGAACCAGTTATTTCCATCGATTTCAATGGGCAAGCAAGGGCTTATCCACTACAAATTTTAATGTTCCATGAAATAGTTAATGATAAAATTGGCAAAACCTCGATAACTATTACTTTTTGCCCGCTTTGCAATGCAGCTATTGTGTTTAAAAGTGAAATAAATGGAAACAGCACGACATTTGGCACAACAGGGTTTCTGCGAAATAGTGACTTGGTAATGTATGATAGGCTTACAATGAGCTGGTGGCAGCAGTTCTCTGGCAAAGGTATTGTAGGTAAACATGCTGGCCATAAACTGGAACGCATCCCTTCTACTATACTTTCATACAAAAAATTTAAAAAACTTTACCCTAAGGGGATGGTACTCTCAAAAAAAACTGGCTTTAACCGTAACTATGGGCACAATCCTTACCGTGGTTATGACCGTATAGGCAACAATTCATTTTTGTTACAAGACCCAGTTGATACTAGGCTTCCGGCTATGGAGCGAGTATTAGGTGTTATAGTTAATGGTAAATCAAGGGTTTATCCTTTTTCTATTTTATCTTCTCTTAAGCTTATTAATGATACTGTCGCAGGTGAACCAGTAGTAATATTTAGTAATCCTGGGGTTTTATCAACCCTAGATGCCGCTGTTATTACAAATTCTAATACAACACTTGCAGCTACAGCATATTTAAGAAAAATATCTAATCGTACTTTAACATTCTATTATGTAGGTGATGAAATTTTTGATCGAGAAACAAAATCAAAATGGAATTTTATGGGTAGGTCAATAGCTGGCCCACTTAACGGCAAACAATTACAACAATTGGAGGAAACTGGTGTTCATTTTTCGTTTGCTTGGCTTGCTTTCAGACCAAAATCAACTGTATTTTCAAATACCAAATAGGTTTTTATCAATATTTTTTATAATACTCTCATTTGGGCTATTATCCCCTACTCTACTCAAAGCAAATGAACCACAATGGAGTAGCTATGAATCTCTTTTAAAACACCACCTAACACAAAATACAAAAGATGGTATAACTCTGAGCTGGCTAGACTATAAATCTATAAAAGCTGACCCGGATTATAAAAAAACAGTTGATGAGTTACAAAACTATAATGTAGATCAGCTAGATAACAAAAAAGCAAAGCTGGCTTTCTATATAAATGCGTATAATATATTAGCCATTAAGATGGTCGTTGATAACTGGCCTGTAAAAAGTATTAAAGATATTGGCAGTTGGTTTAACCCTGTCTGGAAAAAAAATGTAGGAAAAATATCTGGCAAAACAGTAACACTACATGAAATAGAGCACGATATTCTTCGTAAAATGGGTGAACCGCGTATCCACATGGCCATTGTCTGTGCCTCCCTAAGTTGCCCAGATTTGCGACACGAGCCATACCGAACTAACATGCTTGAAGCACAATTGGAAGATCAAACGCAACAATTTTTCAACAATAAAAGCAAAGGTTTGGAAATTTCAGGAGATTCCATTAAAACCTCAAAAATACTTGACTGGTTTGCAGAAGATTTTAACGATCAGATGGCTTTTATCCGAAAATACCGTAATGATATTCCCAGCAATAGTAAAATTGATGGTTTTCTTAACTACAATTGGTCCTTAAATGGCAACACAAATTAGGCTCTTTTAACTATGAATAATAAAAAAATAGCTCTTTTTTTAATAATTGGGCTTTTGATATCTGCTTTTTTTTGGTTTGATATTGGCAGCTATTTCACACTTGCCTTTTTTAAATCTCAGCAAGATGCTATAGCAATTTTTTATACCAATAACCCAACACAAACCATGCTAATTTATTTTACTATTTATGTAATAGTAACAGGACTTTCATTACCAGGGGCAGCAATAATGACCCTTGCTGGTGGGGCAATATTTGGTGTTGTATCCGGTACTATTATAGTCTCATTTGCCTCTACCATTGGGGCGACACTTGCTTTTATTGCCTCTCGCTATCTATTGCGTGATTTTATTATTTCAAAATTTGGCGATAAACTTACAACAATTGATGAAGGGATAAAAAAAGATGGCGCACTCTATCTGTTCACCTTGCGATTGGTCCCTGCATTTCCATTTTTTGTTATAAACATGGTTATGGGCCTAACCGCCTTACCAACAATAACTTTCTATATAGTCAGCCAAGTTGGTATGCTAGCTGGCACTATTGTATATGTAAATGCAGGAACCCAAATAGCCCAGCTTGACTCTTTGGCTGGAATCCTCTCTCCTGAGCTAATGGGATCATTTATACTTCTAGGAATATTTCCAATTTTAGCAAAAAAAATTGTGGAATGGATAAAAGCTAAAAAAGTTTATGCAAATTACCCTAAGCCAAAAACATTTGATAGAAACCTAATTGCAATTGGCGGTGGTTCTGCTGGGTTGGTTACTACCTACATAGGT
This sequence comes from Magnetococcales bacterium, assembly GCA_015231305.1. Classification (GTDB taxonomy): domain Bacteria; phylum Pseudomonadota; class Magnetococcia; order Magnetococcales; family JADFYX01. The sequence continues at coordinate 6,612 of JADGBW010000073.1, forward strand.
GCAGCAGTTAAAGCCAAGGTAACTCTTGTTGAAAAACATAAAATGGGTGGTGACTGTCTTAATACCGGTTGTGTACCTTCTAAAGCTCTTATTCGCTCTGCTAAATTTCTTTCACACGCCAAACGTGCTAAAGAGTTTGGTTTCAGCTCAGCAACAGTGGAATTTAACTTTGCCGAGGTTATGGAACGTGTACAACGGGTAATAGCAACTGTTGCACCACACGATTCTATAGAACGTTATACTGAATTAGGGGTTGAATGTTTAACAGGTGAAGCTCGTATTACCTCCCCTTATCATGTAGAGGTTAATGGCAAAACTCTCACCACCAAAAATATTGTAATAGCAACTGGAGCAAGACCAGCCATACCACCAATTGAAGGTATTATGGATATGGACCCTCATACTTCTGACACTATATGGGCAATAAGAGAGCAACCCAAAAGGTTGCTGGTATTAGGTGCTGGACCTATAGGTTGTGAGCTTACCCAGACATTTGCCCGCCTTGGCTGTGAAACGACCCAGGTTTTAAGGGGTGATAGGTTGATGAAAAAAGAAGACCCTGAAATATCGCAAATGGTTTTAGATGGGTTTCGTCGTGAAGGTATAAATGTACTTTTAGAACACAAAATGGAAAAGTTTATAAAAGATGGGCAAGAGAAGATTTTAATTTGTACTCACAAAGGAAATGAAATACGTATTGGTTTTGACCTACTTCTAGTAGCAAGTGGACGCATACCAAATGTATCAGGGTTTGGCTTAGAAGAAATAGGTGTAGAGCTTGATTTTGACTCTACCATTAAAACCGATGAATATCTGCGTACAAACTACCCCAACATATTTGCTTGTGGTGATGTAGCAGGTCCATTTCAGTTTACCCACACTGCTGCTCACCAAGCTTGGTTTGCTTCTGTTAACGCTCTATTTGGCCGTTTTAAACGTTTTAAAGTAGATTATTCTGTTATTCCCTGGGCAACATTTACAGACCCAGAAGTGGCACGAGTAGGTTTAAACCAACAAGAGGCCGAAGCCCAAGGTATACCTCATGAAATAACCACATATGGTATTGATGATCTAGATAGAGCCATTGCTGATGAAGAGGCCCATGGTGTGGTTAAAGTGCTAACTGTACCAGGTAAAGATAAAATACTAGGAGTTACAATAGTTGGGGATCATGCAGGAGATATAATAGCAGAGTATGTAGCAGCTATGCGTCATGGCTTCGGGATGAATAAAATACTAGGCACTATACACATTTACCCTACCCTAGCAGAAGCCAACAAATATGCAGCAGGTGTATGGAAGAAAAACCATGTATCACCAAAAGTTATGCACTGGCTAGAAAAATTTCACACTTGGTCACGAAATTAGAAAGAGATAAAAAATATTGAGGTCTGGGGACTTAATGCAATATCAGAATATTGTATTTAAGCCCCCAATATTTATTAAGAGAGCAATTTATTAAGTTTTGCTAACTTCATCATCTTGTGCAACCTGCCCATCTGTAGGCTCTACAGCTATAGCCTGATCAGCAGTAGGTTCAATTGCTATAGCCTGATCAGCTGTGGGTTCAATTGCTATCACCTGCTCAGTATCATCAACAACATCCTGTGCGGTCTCTTCTATAATGTCATCAACTATTTCATCAACTGGCTCACTATTTGATGAATTACTTTTACCAATCTTCTCTTTTACAACCTGAACACCTTTTTTAATTGACTCTTCAGCAGAGCCTTTTAGTACAACTAGTCCCCCGACCATATCTGCTAAGGCACTAACTACACCACTACCAAGGCTTTCAACAGGTACATAAATTGGCTCATTTACAACTTCTTCGTGAGCAAATTCGTCTTCTACATATGCTTGCTGCTCTTCTTCTACATATGCTTGCTGCTCTTCTTCAACATATGCTTGTTGCTCTTCTAAGGTTAACTCATCAATGCCATTACTGTTATTATTGTTCTCGTCCATTGTATTTCTCCTAACAATGCTTAGGAGTTATCTTTATCATATAAAGATTCACCCTAAAAATTGATTATTAAGTTAAACCTTTTTAATTTTATTTATCTTTTCTTCAGGTTGTGAATTTGAACTAACGAGACAGACTAAAGCACCACCTAGAAAACCAAGAGTACCTATAACAACATTTGCGCTGCCTTGTGCCATCTGCCCCACACCTGTAAAAATACCACCTACACCACTTCCTACTTTGTTAGCCATCAACTCTTTTACCCGTTGACCACGTTTAATTGGTTCTTTAACAGCTGTTATAGTCTTGGCTTTTGGCTCTAATTTCTTTTTGGGTTTTTTGCCGCTATTGCCACTAATAACTTTTCCGATATATACAACATTTCCAACGGCATTTCCTAAAGCATTGGCAACCCCAGAGCCAAGGGGCTCTACAGGGACAGTCCATAATTGTTCTTCACTATTGTCCATGTTTTTAACCTGCACACTATTAAAAGCAATATTAAACTCGTTTGTATCTTGCTGCCCAATATTGGATATGCTGCCAGAATATTCAGCTAAATCCGGCAGCATAATTGTAGGGCTATGGATTGTTTTTTTACCATATTTTTCAGCCAACAAATCGGATAAACCTTTTGATTTAACTGAAACATCTACACTATTTTGATAGTTGGTAGTACTTTCTTGAGAGCTTAAATCAGGTGATTTTAGACCTACACCTTGTTGGTTTAAAATATCAGACAAACCAGATTCTTCAATGTCATTATCAGTCTGTTGTGGTTTTAATTTTTCAATAGAGAACAGAGTTTGAGAGGTGTCTAATGGAATATCATCAGTACCAGAAACTACTGGTTTAAATGTTGATGGTTTTTGCTCTTTAGCCTTTTGTTTAATTGTTTCTTCAGCTAAAGATACAATTTTTTCAGCTTTTGTTACCTGTTCTACAAGCTCTACACTATCTTGCTGTTTAGGCAAATTAGTCATAGGAATTTCTTTAGGAACAGAATCCTCATTTTTTATGGAAGTTTTTGCATCAACACGGCTTTCATTTAATTTATTAGCTTCTACTAAAACCCCAAATTTTTTATCTGAAGGCACAACAGATATCTTGTTGTCCTTTCTTGATTTATTGCTATGTATTACAGGAGCTAAAGGTAATTGGTTTGAAAATATAGCCTGCAAGGTTGATGGCTTGCGCATGGTTTGTTTACGTTTTATTGTTGGGCGATCTGTTTGCTGGGAATTTGCAATTCTAGCAATTATTTTTTTATCTTTAACCAATGCTTTTTTAGTAGGTTTTAGCCCTTGGGGTGTTATGGTTTTAGAAAATAAAGATAGTTTTTTACTTGTTTCAGTAGTGGTAAAAGGCAGGCCAACATTTTTATTATAACTACTATGTTTTTTAGAATAAGTTTTTTCTTGGGGTTTAGCCTCTACCTTAACGTCAACCGTATTATCAGTAGAAATACTACCTACAATCTGCAAGTTTTTTAGCTTTTGCTTTTTAACTGTTCCTGTTTCTTTAACAGTCTCTGACTTAACAAAAGGTACACCAATATTATTTGATGAACTTGATTTAGATGAGGCTTTGCTACGGATAAAGTTCTCTAATGGAGATGGAGCATTAGAGCTATCACCTTCAATTTGGCCTATTTCAATTGCCAGCTTTTTTAACCGTTGTATCGGGCTCTTTTCACTACGATCACTTGCATTCCACGGGTCTGTTATTTCTACCGGTACAGCACGTGGAGAGAGTTCAGTTGTCTGAAATGGATGAGAGGCATCAATGTTTTTATTTGCTTGTTTTTTTCTAGAAATTTTTCCATGCTCCATATTATCAACATTTATTCTACGCTTAGCTTGTAATAAAATAGCAACTCCTTTGCACCTTACACCTTTGGACTCAGCTTTAAGAGCATGCCCAGTATTATTTTTATTTAAAGGGTCCTCAGTCTTGAATGTATCTGTCATAATACAATCCTGACTCGCAAATATATTTCCAAATCATCACCTAAATTATGTAGTGTCTAAAATGAGATTTTATAACACATATATCAGCCAACAAAAAACTAATTTAGAAAAGCTTGTAGCACTATGTATCTATTTAAATTACTTATAACTACGAACTAGCGTATCCTTAACGCGAGCTTTAGTACGAGAAATTTCTTCACCTGCCTCTGCCTCACTACGTGTAGCAAATGGCCCGCCAAAAACACAGTGTAAGGTGTTTGAGCGAATGCTCTTCATATAAACAGGAACAGAAAGCTTCATAAGCCTGTTTATCTGCCTAACTGCAAATGGTTTATCACCAAAACATCCCATGGAAATAAAATAACCAACTTTGTACTTTTCACCAGGGTCTCTCGGAATCCCCTCTGCATCAAGATTTAGAGGAGCAGATGGAGTTATAGTAACTGTAGGACTTTTTTTAGTCGTTGCCGTTGCTAAAGATTTATTAACAGGTTTGGTTTTCTTAACTATTTTATTAGCTAATTTTGCAGGTGTGGCTTTATCCTTATAAGGAATAATTGGTTTTTTTGTTACCACTGTGGTTTTTACAATATTTTTCTTATGTGCCCCTACAGGCTTATTGGCAACAACAGATTTCTGCTTAACTTTATTGTTAATTAAAGAGCTTCTACCTATTGTCTTGCTACTACTGCTTACCCTACCTTTTGCAGCTACAACAGACGATTTACGTAAATTTGGTGATTTAATTTTAACTGCCGGTTGAGATGGGGGTTTTCTAGATTGAGTCATAGCTGCCGCTTTACTACCAAGACGTTTCCACTCCCTAGCTGTGCGACGTATCTCAACTATTTTACTAGTTACTTGTTTAGCTTTTTTAGACCTAGAACCATAATGACGGTTTGTTAATGCTGACACTCGTTTATATATATTTAAAGCAAAAGGAAAACGGTTTTGCCTTAAATCAAGATCAGCAATTTTTTTTAATACAGGGATAAGTCTTTTATTTTCAGGGCCAAGCCTTTTCTCCATCATTCTTCTAACTTGGTGAAGCAGAGGCTCAGCTTTATGATATTCACCAGAAGTTATATAAAAATCAGCAAGTTTCAACCTATATTCAGCGGTTTTATAGTTTCTTGGACCAAACCTATCTACAGCCGATCTTAGATCGTCTAAAATTAAAGATTCCTGCTGATAATAAGAGTCCGAGCCCCAACTAAACAAAGGAGCAAAAGATAACAATAAAACAATGGGAAATATGATAATTTTTGGTAAATTCATGTTTCAGACTGTAAATCCTCGTAAAACTATTTCATTAAAAGCATCAAATTTTTGCTTTTATCCCTCTATTTGATATACAAATCTAGAGCTTTTTATTTAGGTATATTAAATTGCAACTCCATTCTTCTTGTACGCTTGGCCCCTGTTTTTGGTAATTCGGCCATGGTTTGAAAAAGAGAGTCACCTTCTGTATTTGTATAAGTTAATAGTTCTGGACGTGCTGTAACTAAAACTTTTAAAACATTGATGGATCTGGAAGTTGCCAAATCCCAATTATATTTAAACCTTTCAGACCCCACATTGCTACCTACTGAAAAAACTTTAAGTAACACGCTATTTAAAACAAATGGATCTGAATTTTGTTGGCACTTCTCCATAATTAGTTTGTCTTTAGTATTTGCATAACATAGAAACACTTCTGCTAGAGCATCAGCCAAGATGGTTGTTTTAGCAACCTGCTTTTCGGATAACTCAGACGAACCAAATCTAAAATCAAATGATGGTGGTAATTGTAGTCCATTATTTCTTAAATCGATAGTGGACTCGATACCATAATGAGCTAAAATATTTTTAACACGTTTAGTTACTTCAAAGTTTGATAAAGTGCTAGCAACCATTGGCTCTGCCACTGGTGGCTCCACAATAGCTGGCACTGTAATATTTTTATCTACCAAAAAAGGTTTAATAACAGGTGTGGGTTTAACCACATCTATCACAGGTTTATCTCTAGCTAAAGTAAATATATCAGGGTTAACCCTATCAGAATCATTATCCCAAATATCGTCATCTACCACATCGTCATCGTATAAAATATGGGAGTTTTCCTCTTCAACTTGCAAGGCAATGCTCTTAGCACGAGCCATTAATAGTTGGTCAATTTTATCTGTAAGGGTTGTGAGGGTCGGCGTGACAGTTTTTTCATGTTCAAGTGATAAAAAATCAACTTTTTTTTGTAACTCACCAACAATAGGTGATAATGGTACAGCCCCTTCAACTGCTTTTAATGTAATACCCTTAAGGTCTTGTCTTGGTGCAAAAAACCTCTGCATTTTGTGTTCTAAATTTTCAAACTTTGGGGTAATTTCATCAATCCGCTTTTGCAATATTTTATCAATTTTATCTTGAGATGGTGTTGCTAATGACGGTAACACTGCTTTTGTTGGAGCAGATAAAGTATCAACTTTCTTCTCTAAATCTTTTAATGCTAAGGTAAAGTTATACATAAAAGGTGAGGTGGTAACAGCAGAAGCTGGGGCTGAAACAGTTGTTTTAGATGGTAGAGATAACAACGCAAGGCGATCTTCAATTATTACGACAGATAGCAATATAACCGATATTAAAATTATCCCGGCAATAAGCTCCAACAAAATTATTGGCATTATACTGTCAGCTGATTTCATATTGCCTCATAATTGTAAAACAGAATATTTTTCACAGGTAATTAGGATACCATATGTGTGACCAGCTCCTCAAACTTACCTTTATCAGAGAGAATGCGCACAACAATGCGAGAGTCCAGCACCCTAACAACTTTGCTGGTAAAGTTATATACATCACCACCAAACAGCAACTGTATAGTACCCTCATTACCAATTGGAAGCATAGATGGATCAGTGGTTGATATAAAGTCAAGCCTATCAGAGTTAATCTCACCAGCCTGGCCTTCAAACCTAGCTCCCCTGCTAGACTCATAAACCGCTATAATCTGCCTATGAACTCGTTCTGTTTGATTGTCTGGTGTTTGAGTTTCAAAACTATTAGCAACAGGTGAATAAGCTTGCATGGATGGATCAATTTCAGGTTCACTATCATCCCATACATCCATAATTGCATCACCATCAGGGTCAAATGGAGCAGGTGGTGCAGGTGTATTGGTAGTTAAAGTATCAAACGAAGGTGTCGGTGCAACATCTGCAATAGGTTGCATTTCTTCAATAGGTTCCATATCAGGAACAGGATACTGGAAATCTTGAATATTATCTTGTGGTGCTTCTTGAACAGCATCAAATGTACTTGGAGTAGCAGGCTTAAAATCTAATCCACCACCATCGCTAATACCAACATCTACAAATGCCATTATACGATCTTGTAGTTCAGAAGCTTGTTGATACATAGACCGCAAGGTATTGAGATTATTTCTGGTATATGGTTGGTCTGACTGTAATATAGCTTCCATAACTGACAAAATACTATCGCTCTCTTTTGGTGCTCTATTTTGAAGGTCTCTCGCAGTATCTAGGTATTGGCGACCCCCTTCACCTGCTGCTCCACCACGAAATTCCCAAGCACGCATTTTGATTTTCATCAAAGATTGATTAACATCAACACAGATAGTTCTTATTTTTGTAAGAAGGTGATTTATCTCTTCAGTAGTGCTAACAATAATAAAAGCTTTCTCCATATCTGAGGTAAGCTTTTCAACCCTTTTTGTGAAAACTACAGAGTCAGTACCGGTTTTTTCTACCATTTCTTGTAAATTGGCTAGCTCGTCCTGGCTCATTATTGAAGACAAACCTAAATAACCACTAGGATCATCTGAGGCAAAAAATGATACTCCCCATAAGTCTAGAGCCTCTTTTTCAATTTCATCAAACTGTTTTTGTAATTTTTCTCCGCTTAATACATCGCTAGAGCCTTCATATCCAGGATATCGATTTAGAAAATCGAGGATAGGCTCTAAATATTTTTCTTGGATAGATGGCAGAGTTTCAAACACAACTTTCTTTAAGACAGGAATTATACTGTAGATCGACTCAACAATTTTTTCTGATTCTAAACTATTATTTGAGAAATCATGAAGCCACCCCCTCCTAGTATAACTAAAACTGGGAATAGGATCTTTGCTTACAGACTTAAACAGGCTATACCAATAACGTTTACCCATTGCTAAAGATTTAGAAACAACGCTTATACCCTTTTTGTCTGCCCAACGGGTCAACCTTTTTTGCGCTGGTGAGAGATCTGATGGTAGTTCGGACTCAATAATATTCTTTTCTTTGGCAACATCTCGCAACTCTTGATAAAAAGCAACACGTTGGTCATTTAATTTGTTTGCTGTTAGGTCATGCCATTCTTTAAATGTTGTCCGAGTAAAAGCTTTGTCAACTTGAAAATCTGGATAAATTAATGTTCCCCATAAAGGATAATAACGTTCTGGCTTTACAAGAACTTTCCTTGTCATAGCTAGGCGATTATTTAAACCTGCCATATCAACTGTACGGCTAAACTTAAACATGCCTTGGAACCAGTTATCAAAACGTTGGAACCAGGTTTTATCAAGGTCGTCCTTTAATTCATGGTTACTATTTTCTAATAGCTTATAAAAAGCATTTCTTACCAAGGTCTCACCAGGAGCTTGAGGGTCAAGAAAAACTTCTCTAACTTGTTGGTTTTCAAAAAACAACTCGGCATTATTAAAAAACTTCTCTTCCCACTTTTTAAGCTTTGTCAAACGGTCTTTAAAAAATACCCGGTCTTTTTTACCACGCCTTGCTGTCATACGGCTGTAGACAATAGGGTCGCCAAAGTCCATGCTAATTGAGAAAAATAGAATAAATGCTAAAAGTGCACCACCTAAGCTAATGCCATACTTCTGCATAAGAGCAGCCCTAAGCTCTTCAAAGTTTTTATGCTTAGCAACTGGTATTTTTCCCTCTCTTAGTTCATCAATAGCTTCTATTTTAGGAACCTCAACATCAGCTTTGATATGGTAAGCACTTAAACCAGAAGTCCCTGACTTATCTACTAATTGCAATATTCCTAAATAGGTGTTGGTCAACTCGCTCAAGTCAACAGATGTCTCTTTATACTTTTGTTTGTTTTCTTCTAAAGCACCAACAATTATTTGAACAATATCATTTATTTGATAATGCTCAAGAGCCAATACTCGCTTTATCTCATCTAAGGAATAACCACCCATGCTCATCAAAATATTAAGCTCACCAAGATGTTTACGTACAAGGTCATCGGTTGCGCTTAAATGTGCTTCATAACCAGCTCTGAGAAGCTCTACTTTTTCTGAAAATGATGAGCTGAAGTCAATACCAGAATTTTTCAGCATCTCATCGATACGACTGGCAAATTTATGATTATTAAAGGCAAGCTTTACATCGTTAATACCAGCTTCATAACCACCATGAACAATAAAATGTTTAGCCCAGTACCGTGGACCTTTACGCGGGTCACCACTTGAGGCAACACCCTTTACTTCGTCTTCTGGAAGAGAGCGAAATACACTTCTTATATCTCTGGTAGTTTGCTGAAAAGAACCCTGTAAATCAAACAGTGAGTCTGGTTCTAGAGGGTTCATAAAAAATGGGCTACCAAGCGCTTTACGAACTCTGCTAGTTATCATTTGCGACTGTTGGGCAAGGTCCTCTTTTTTGGAGATGATGGAGACAATACCATCATAGTTTGTTTTTACAGAAACAAAGGCTAAAATAGTTGCTAATACCATCCAGCGTGGATTACGTAAAAAAGCATCTTTAATGCCCTGTAGAACAAACCCACACTCTACCATTGATTGAAAAATACGTGTTTTATAATCTAGAATAGCAGATGAAAGAATAAGTCCGCTTGCAAGGCAAACAACATAGCGGTTGGACTCACCTGAGCTTCCGGCAAAAAAGTCACCGAACATAACCCCAACATCTGACATTTGCAAAAGATCGTTAACACCTCTTGCTGTTGTGTAAGTAGAGCCAACAAAAAGTAGTAGAGATAAAGGGGTTCTAAAAAAAGCTATCCACTTACCAAAGGTTTCAGTTAATTTATCTAAAACACCTTTTCTAGCACTTCCAGCACCACGCCAGATATCTTTCAAACTACGGGATACATTTATGGACCTAGGAAGCGGTTCTCCATCACTGTTACTATATTTTATAAAAGCAATTTTTACGCCGTCTAAACTGAGTTTATAAACCTGTTTGGTCAGTTCATAAAATGGGTTAGCGTCCAGCATGGACTCATCCCCAGTCTTCAGAGCACGACGAAACTCTTTTAAGTAAGAGGTAAGAAGTTCTTCATCTTCTCCTTGTTCCTCTTTACTTGCGCCACTATTACTTGCTTTTTTCCGCAAAATACGTCGAAAGGAATCTACAATTTCTTGGGTTTTTTTAAGCTCTACTTCAGGTATGTTCTGAGAAATTATTGGCTGAGTTTCATCTGCAAATTTTTGAATTTTACTGCTATTACTTTCTACGTCTTCTGAATCGCCAAGTGTTTCTTCGTCTGTTCCAACCTCATGTAAAGGCATAACAGGTGGTGCAGAATGAACAGATTGAAGTACATGGGATATCTGTGACGGAATTACAGATATAGGTGTCCCTTCCTCGTTACCTTCGGCAAAGTAAGAATCGACAAGCCCCCCATAAGTAAAAAAAAGGACGTTTGGCCCTGATTCGTCCTCTACTATATCTGTAGTCTCTGCCATATTGTTGTAGACGGTCGATAAAAATTAAAAAATTTCAGACTCGTCAGTATAACTGGGAAGAGTTGGTTGGTCAATCTAGTAATAGATTATCACTAAAAAAGTTATGAATAGTCCTTGATTCTTTTTACAATCTAATATCAACATTTTGGCGAAATATGTAATTACACTAAATTACAAAAAAAACATTAGAAGGTTTTATAATTGAAAAATATATTTTTGAAACTAAAACCTACAAAAATAATATCTGTGTTTAGCCACTGATATGGTTTTCAAGTATGAACATAAATATTAACGTAATGATCTAGCTAAAATAAGAGTTACAACATTTTTTTCCGTCTCTAAAACCATTACATTTTTACCCCACATACGATAACCAGGTAGTCTTGCCTGAACCCAAACTCTACCAGGGCGAATATTGTTTATAAGTACTGGGGCTTTACCAACTACACGATCTTTTATCATCACCTCGGCTCCACGAGGTATAACTTTTACAAGTAGCGAACCATCTCTAGCCTTTTCTTTTGTTTCGCTCATCACCGGTGAAATGTAACCAACAATAAATAACAGTGATAATACAATTTTTAATCTAATCCCCATCATTTACACACCTTATTTCTCGCTACAATACTACAGTTTCGAAGATAATCTAACATTTTCAAATAATTGTAATAATAAATATTTTTTGTACTTAATCTTGTGGAATCATAAGTAAACGAAAGCCTAGATTATCATAACGAACATCTGGTAAATTTCGTGCTCTTCTTGATGAACGCAGCTTTTTAGCTGATTCAGACCAACCACCACCACGCAAACTACGGGTAATTCCCTTTGCAGGACCAGTAGGGTTTTTCATCCCTTTGCTGACAGAGTAATAGTCCTTGCTATACCAATCTTGAACCCACTCCCTAACATTTCCTGCCATATCATAAAGCCCAAAATGATTTGCACTGTACCTGCCAACATAGTTTGTCCCGGCATCGTTACATACCTTATTGTCGTCAAACTTTGCTCCATTCTTTACCTTACGTTGGCAAACTGGCTTCTTATCTCCCCATGGGTAAAGACCGCCTCGCCCACCTTGGCTGGCATATTCCCACTGGGCCTCAGTTGGCAACTGGTATTGAAGACCACCCTTTTTGTTTAATTTTTTAATAAATATTTGTACGTCGTTCCAAGAAACTCTCTCTACAGGATGATTTTTTCCTCGACGAAAACGCGATGGGTTTTTACCCATTATTTTCATCCACTCTCCCTGGGTAACCTCTTTTGTTCCAATCCAATATGGATCAAGACATACTTCATGCTCAGGCTGTTCGTCACTAAACCCTCGAACATTACCCATGGTAAAACAGCTACCATGAATTGCGGCAAACTCCATGCTTGGCATATAATTTTTATAGCGACCTATACCTACTAAATAATAATTTCTACCACCAGAAATAATAAATGCATGTTTTATTTTACCGCTTTCTAAAAAGGCAATATAAACTTGGTGCTCATTTCCAGCACTAAATAGCTTTCTTGCCATATCTCTAGTCACATATATGTGACTTGTTGATTCTTTTAAAATTGATCTAGACCACTTACGAGGTGAAAATTTTACTGGGAAACGACCAGAAGATATATTATATTTATCTTTTAATAGAACAACTTTACCAGCAGAAAAAATCGGATTTCCTGCCATGCGGTTAAACCGTTTCAACCTGTCAATACGATAATGTTTAGAGGCTTCTACGCGTGCTTTATACTCATTATCGGTCTCGAATGAATCTTTTATTGGTAAAGTTTCATTTAAAAAATCAAGTACAGGACCATCTTCGCCTGACTCTATAACCCCAGACGGTATAAGCATTAAAGATTTGCTAAGAGTAACTCCTCCTGCTAAAAAAAGACTAAAGTCAAGTTTACGATATCCCTCTTTCCGTATTTCAAAACGCCGTAAACCAGAAGATAACTCTATTTTTGCAGGGGTAGAACGAGATTG
>JADGBW010000198.1 GCA_015231305.1 Magnetococcales bacterium
CGCTCTATTATTTTATTGGTGTACTTTTTATATCGTTATTTATAGGAAATTTGCTGTTGCAAGACCAATATTATTCGTTGGTAAAAAAAATGGTGAAGTTGCAAATATAATTGAAAAACAAAATTGCGGTTATATGGTTGCTTTGGGTGAAGATGAAGAGCTAGCAGCAAAAATAGTTGCCATGTGGAAGGATAATGAAAAATGCAAAAATTTTGGTCTTAATGGTCGTAAACTTCTAAAAAAATCATACGATAGACATCATGCATTACAGGGGTGGAGAAAAATTCTTTTAAGCCCATGATAATTAAGTTTAATATAAATAAGTCAAAACAATCCCTATGCTTGATTTGAGGCGCAGTGTACAATTATCTTAGTTACATAAGAAAGTTTTTCACACACATGAGGATACTTTAACTTGGCAACAACAATAAGAAAAAAAGCTTTAATAACTGGTATAACTGGTCAAGATGGAGCCTACCTAGCTGAGTTTTTATTGCAAAAAGGCTATGAGGTACACGGCATAAAACGTAGATCTTCTCTTTTTAACACAGATAGAATTGACCATCTTTATCAAGACCCTCATGTTGAGAATAAAATGTTTTTTCTTCACTATGGAGATTTAACAGATAGCACCAACTTGATTCGCATTATTCAAGATGTCCAACCTGACGAAATTTATAACCTTGCTGCCCAAAGCCATGTTGCAGTCTCCTTTGAATCACCAGAATATACAGCCGACTCTGATGCTCTTGGAACTTTACGAATTTTAGAAGCTATTCGTATTCTGAAATTAGAAAAAAAAGTGCGCTTTTATCAAGCGTCTACTTCTGAACTTTTCGGTAAGGTTCAGGAATCACCACAAAATGAAAAAACCCCGTTCTACCCACGCTCTCCCTATGCAGTTGCTAAACTATATAGTTATTGGATAACCATTAACTATCGAGAAGCATATGGTATGTACACCTGTAATGGTATTTTGTTTAACCATGAGTCACCTATTAGGGGTGAGACATTTGTTACCAGAAAAATCACTAAAGCATTGGCAAGAATTAAACTTGGCTTGCAAGATTGTTTATACCTTGGCAACCTTAACTCAAAACGTGACTGGGGCCATGCTAAAGATTATGTAGAGATGCAGTGGTTAATGTTACAACAAGATAAACCTGAAGATTTTGTCATAGCTACAGGCAAGCAATATTCAGTACGAGACTTTGTAAATGCTGCTGCTATAGAGCTTGAAATGCCAATAAGCTGGCAAGGGGAAGGCTTAGAAGAAAAGGGATACATTGAAGGTCAAAAAGAGGCAATTATCAAGGTTGATAAACGCTATTTTAGACCAACGGAGGTTGAGACTCTATTAGGGGACCCAACAAAAGCCAAAGAAAAATTAGGCTGGACCCCAAAAACCAACTTTGCCCAACTTGTAGCAGAGATGGCAAATGAAGACCTTATGCTGGCTAAAAGAGATGAGCTTGTGCGTGGAGAAGGATACAAAGTATTTAATTTTCACGAATAACCACACTGCTATATATTTCCAAAACAATTTGGCAGTTGGCGCGACATCGCGACAACTGCCAATTCATAATTTAAAAATCCATCTGATAGTAAATCATCCCATCTTCCATATGACTTGATACTTTTAAGCCACTTTTTTCAAAAACTTGGCGCATAGAGGTGTTGCTTGGTAGAGTTTCAGCGGTAAACCCTCGCAGTCCATTTCTAATTGCAGCAGTAATTAATAACTGCAAAGAAAAACGGGCCAAACCATTTCCTTGCCAATCGTCCCTTACCATAAAAGCTATCTCAGCTCGGTTAGTTTTAGGGTCTAAATAATACCCTGCTACGCATACAATTTTTTCTCCCTTTTTTTTCTTGGGTACAACACCTACCACAACCTCGTCACCACGGTGGTCTACATAGAGAAAGTTTTTTATCCTTTGAAAAGGAAACTGCTCAACATGTGATATAAACCGTTTGTATATTGAATCATTTGACAAAGAGTAAAGCATCTCTTTGATTGCCCGTTTGTCTGACGGATGAGATGGGCGAAAAGTGATTTTCTTTTTATCGGCAAGTTCCTTAGTTGCTTTCAGGGCTTGTGGACCGACAAAAACCATACCCTCAACCTGCGTCATCTCTTGCCTTAAATAACGAGCTTTAATGGCTGCTTTCATCAGTTGGCGACGAAAATCTGGATGAGCAACACTTATCAAGGCAACTGCGCGCTCTTGAATTGATTTTCCATGAAGGTATGCTACACCAAACTCTGTTACCACATAATGGATACCACCACGGGTAATAGCTACACCAGAACCTGAACTTAACTTACAGGTGATACGTGAAATAGTGCCATCTTTGGCAGTTGATGGCAGCACAATAATTGATTTACCACCATCAGAGTGTGTAGCTCCAATATTAAAGTCTACAAGTCCTCCTAAACCAGAATAAAAACTATCACCTAGTGAGTCTGCACAAACCTGACCTGTTAAATCTACCTCCAGTGCGGTATTTATAGCTATCATTTTATGGTTAGCACTAATGCGTACAGGATTATTGACAAACTCTGTAGATTCAAACGAAAAAGCAGGGTTATTATCTATAGCATCGTATAAACGCTTTGTGCCAATGGCAAAACTGGAAACAATTTTTTTACCATTAGTATCTGATGTATTTATGGCTCCTGACTCTATAAGAGGTAAAATAGCATCAGAGATCATCTCTGTATGAATTTTCAACCCTGTTTTATGTTTAAGATAAGGCCATACAGCTTGTGATGCCTGTCCAATTCCTACTTCAATAGTAGATCCACTCTCAACCAAAGAGGCAACTTGGCTACCAATGCGTTTAATAGCTTTTGATGCAGGGTGTTGTACTAGCTCAGCTATTGGTTCCTCAGCAACAACCATAATATCTATGCAATCTACATGTAACAGTGCCCCACCTAATGTACGTGGCATAAGTGGGTTAACTTGAGCAATTACAAGGTCAGCATTATTAATAGCACTTGTATTTACATTAACCGAAACACCTAGACTAACCATACCTTTACTGTCTGGTGGCGATACTTGCACCATAGCAACATCAAGTGGCATCTGACCGCTTGAAAATAGCTCAGGAATGTCAGATAGGTATATAGGAGAATAATCTCCCATACCTTGTTGAATTACTTGTCTTACATTATCTGCTATAAAAAAAGAGTTAACAGAAAAAGTATCTCTAACTTTCTCATTGGTATAACTAGCACTCCCGATAGCTAAAATATGTATAATCTCAATATCAGCAAGTTTATTTGCTCGTTTAACCAATGCTTCAACTAATGCATTAGGAACACCGCACCCTGAACCCAAAAACACCCTTTGACAAGAACGAACTCTCTTTACAGCTTCTTTTGGTGTGGTAATCTTTTCTGCCCAATTCTCCATCCATCTGTTATCCATTTGCTTGACTTACAATCCTTTATTCAACAGTTGTTTCTTTTACTTACAGGTAGATAATTTTCTACCTTACAATCATATTTTACCTTCTTTTCTAATAGAAAAATAGTATTTCTCCACTATATCTGTTAGCAGCAGACTAAAACACACTTATGATGATATTTATATTATTATAAGAATTTTTAGTAATATTTTTGGGATAGCTATTGCTGGATAGCAATATATACACAATCTATATTATTTTTTTAGATGTATGGTTATGGTATTCAAAGATAACTAAATAGTGTCATAATCTTATTAATTTTTAAGAGCAGACATCAATATGTATCATAAATTTGGCAATTGACGGCGGGTTCATGACAGATAATGTTGGCTTATCTGGTATATCAGAAAAAAACCAATGTATCTTTTGGCATGTAAGGCTTTTCTCTGATATTCCAGAAGAGTCAATTTTTTTTCGTAAGGTGGGTGGCAATTGCTGCCAATTCTTAATTTATTGTAAAGTTTAGCTAACTGGTAGCTCTAACGACAAACCTGGAGCTGTGTTAGCAACTTCTATGGGTACACCAGGGTCAGTATGCTCCATAGCAGTAACATAATGGTTGAACTCCGTTTGGGGTAGTGAAGGAACATCGACATTTAACCAACATATTGTGCAATTATGCTCTTCTAAAGCAGGAACTATAGATTGAATGTCTGTTATACTCGCATGTTCTAAAAGGGTAATTCCACTATGGCCGATATAGTACCCTTTACTGTTTCTTCCAATAAAAATTTCGTGATTCATTAGACGTAATCCTATTTACAAATATACCCCACAGTTTTTCCATACTTCTTTTTCACAACTAAATTTTCCAACTTTTATATTTCCAATATTATATAGCAAGCACTAACCATGCCACACCAAAGCTTGTATTATAATAGTAATATTGCAACTTTTGCAGAAGGTAATTTGTGCAATATTTATGGTTTCTCTATCATCTTAGAAACAGCAGTTGGAAGTGCGCGCATAGTATAATCTATTGATTTATCTGGTGTATCAGGGGAAATCGCGGTCACCTTATTGCTGAAGTTTCACCGTTTTGAAAAGGCTAATGCTTTGTAGCAGTTAGGGTCTGATTAATTAAAGTGGGGTTTGCCAAATTTGCAGTAAACTCCAGTTAAATGGCTTTTCCTTATACGCCCACTGCATACAAAACGGTGAAACTTCACCTTATTGGTGATAAGGCTTTCCCCTGATATGCCAGGTGAATCAATAGGCTGCGCTAGGTGCGAGCTTACAACTGCTATTTCTAAGATCTTATAAACAAAAAATATTTTGGCACTACTATCATATAGCTATTTTAGAAATAAAGGCCAACAACCCTTAACTCCAATAGCAAAAAGCTTATGCGTTAATAAAGAAATTACTTAAAAATGTGATAGTTTCAATTTGAGTTACTAAAATTAGAAATGCTTTTTTTTGTAATAAGGTCGTGATTATAACAGAGATACGAGGCAATTCTTTGTCCTGCTATAAGGTGACCATTTTCGTTCCAATGACCTATCCCTTTTGCAGAATTTTTAAAGCCGTGGAGCCATACTCTATTTTGACTTGCAAATTTTTGCAAGTCTCCGGCTAGGTTTAAAACTGGAAAACCATCTTCTATACCAATTTGTTTAATTCTCTCATCAGCATAAAATAAATTTGGAATACCAAGGCGTTTTTTAAAATATTCTCTAAAATCACTGTTAGGGTGAACCTGCGCCCCAGTGGTCAGGGTAACAACTAAAAATTTTGCCCCATGCTTTTCAACTTCTGAGTGCATTTTTTTAAGTAGAGCTTCAGTTAGCTCCCAGGTTGCATGCCATTTTGGGTCAGAAGGTGGAGCATAAATTTTAACATCAATACCTGGTTCTGTCTGAACATTGTTAACAGGCTTTTCTTTATTATCTTTCACCTCCTTTAACAAACGGTATTTATGATGTGCTAAAGCTATGGCTTGGGCTAACCTAGAACTTCTTAACACTGCCAATTTAAACCTACCAAACAGACTACTTTTGTCTAGATACTCTTGGGATTGTAAAAAATCCATATTTTTATGCAAAACACCGTTTTTTAAATCAAAAACAGGTTGCATTGCATCTCCACCTAATTCTCTACTGTTTTCTAAAAGATCATTACCAGTAAAAAAACCAAGAATTATCAAATCTGGTTTATATTTCCAAACCCGGTTTTCCAATACCAACAGCTCTTGGGCTGTACTATAACCACTAACACCAAAGCCCAATATTTCAATATTTTTACTTTCTTTGTTTGGAGCACACTGAGACAATAGCTTTTCGAGAATCCGCCAATAGCTTTTATCTAGA
>JADGBW010000199.1 GCA_015231305.1 Magnetococcales bacterium
CAATTTGTTTAGTAGTTTTCAAACAAAAAACAGACACCCTACAACCAATATAACGTCTTTCCAGCGAAGGCGGTAATCCAGAGAGTTCAACATTGCTGCCCTAGATTACAGCCTACATTGGGATGACGAGAGTTTTTTATTGCGTACAGTTTTCCAAAAAAACCGTTATAGTGATAAAGCATAAATTTTAATACAACAAATATTTGTATTAACTAGCTATATATTAATATTTTTGAAAATCATATAGTATTTTTATCTATTAATATATAACTGATATTTTCATAACAACTACACCGAGTTAATCTGAAATTATTACATTTTATGTAGCAACTAGTATACAATAAAGCGTATTTATGATAACTATAGAATTATTAAAGGTGTGCCATAGAAAATTAATATTACAGATCAGGGGGTCTAACACATAGCCACCATCTTCCTAATCTATACCTTCAAATAATCTTAAAAAACAGTAAAACTCAAAATAACAAGAGTATAGAATCTGTAAATAGGATAAGTATAACTATGTCTTCAATAAGATCTCCATTGCAAACAAAGATAGCAAGTAGCTTAATAGCCATAATATTAACTATATGTTTTATTGCTATAAACAGAGCCAGTGCAGTGGGTTTAGCTCCTGAAGGTTTTCGAAAAGGTAGCATAACATTCTTTCCAGCAATCTCAGTTAGTGAGACATATAACGATAATATCTACCTTGAACCTGACACCAGCAACAATAAAACAGACTCTTGGATTAACAACGTTGCTCCAAGATTAAAAGCCAAAATAGAATTTGGTAAACATGATCTTTCCATGAGTTACAGCAGTGCTTTTGGTACTTATCATAGCTCACCTAAAGATAATTATAATGACCACTCCATTGGCTCTAGTTTAAAATTAAACTTAAGCAGAAGGCTTGGTTTAGACATAAACGTTGGCAAAAAGTGGGGCCATGACGCTAAAGGCTCAAATGACGCTATAGACTCCACCAACCCTAATGAGCACATTAACAACAGTTTTGGAATAAATATTATTGCTGGTAATAATGATAGTAGAGGACGTTTAGAAATTGGAACAAAATATTATGACTTGGACTATGTTAACAACCCAGCTACAACCGTTAATTTAGAACACTCTAACCTAACATCAAATGCTACATTTTTTTGGCAAATAATGCCTAAAACTTCTCTACTAACCGGAATAGATATCAAGGATTACAACTATTCAAGTGCAGGTACAACTTTGGATAGTACAAATATTTTTTATTATGGGGGTTTTAATTGGGAGTTAACGGGAAAAACTGAATGCAAAGTTAAGCTTGGTTATACGGAGAAAAAATATGATGATAATACAAAAAATAACTTTTCCGGATTGTCTTGGGATGCCTCTGCCAGCTGGGCTCCTTTGCTTCACTCAAAGTTTATACTAAAAACAGTAAGCTCTATTCATGAGTCTACTGGCCTTGGGGACTATATAGCTAAAAAAGATTTATCTTTGAAATGGGACCATAATTGGTCTGATGTCCTATTTACAAAAACTAGTGCCACAATTGTAGAGTTAGACTACAAAGGTGATGGATCAAACCGCGAAGATGGTAATTATATCTTTGGGGCAAATGTTGGTTACAAATTTAACCGTTGGGGATTGGTAATATTGGGATATGACTATATTGAAAGGAGCTCAAATGTAAACACCAATGACTATGAGCTGAATAAATTTATGTTAAAGTATACCTTAGAAATGTAGAAAAATATTTTTAAAATTTATTGAATAAGCTTGATTTATATTTTTATAAAAAATCATTTTTAATTATTGAAGTCGATACCACCATATTAGATCTTTATTATAAGTTAACATCTGACGAATAAAAAACACATACAGCAACTATAATCCCACAGGCATTTACTTTTTAATACAATGGAAACACATTAAAATTAGTGACTGTATTTTTCAACAGTTTCAGTAATGATCTGTCCGCTAAACATAATACTCAAAAACTCATTTGCAAAGCATCGAAAAGCTCTCTATTTTAAGCAGACTACTTTACGAGAGATAAGGGGTTTCTACTCCTAAAACAGATCACATATTATTTTCTGAGCGCGATAGATATGCTTAAAACATTTTTTTCTACAAAAAACAAACAATATAATCCTATCTATTTAACTATAGGAATTCTTATCTTGGTCAATATGTTAATAAACTTGACCACCTATGCACATGCTGCGAAAGAGGCAGAAGATGACGGCAAAATCCACATAGCCGTAGTCGGGCCTATGACGGGCAAGACCGCAGGCCGGGGAGAATCTATCCGCCGTGGTGTTGAGATGAAAATCAACAACTACAACGAAATGCGACAAGAAGGTGAAAGAGAGATTGTTGTCACTTTCTATGACGACCAAAACAAACCTGACCTTGCCGAAAAAAGAGCTATTGAAGTTATAAAGGATAATAGAGCTGTAGCAGTGATCGGTCACAACTATAGCTCAAGCTCAAAACGTGGTGGGCCTATTTATAAGAAAGCTGGAATTCCTGCTATATCCCCTACTTCCACAGATGTTGCCGTAACCACAGACAACGATTGGTATTTTAGAACTGTCTTCAATGACGATCTCCAAGGCCGTTTTTTGGCTAACTATGCCAATAATGTAATGGGGGCAAAATCCGCTGTTATTATAAGTGAAGATCTAGCCTATGGAAGTTTTTTGGCTGATACCTTTGCCAGAACAGCAAAAAAACTCAACTTACCCATAGTCTATCGAGGAAATATTGTTGTCTCAGACCCCAACCTTGATGCAAGCATTGATAATATTGTCAAAGACCTAAAAGAAGCAAACAACGATTTTGGGGTGCTATTTTTAGCCACCCATGCTGGCGAAGGCATCACTATAGTGCAAAAATTGCGTGATGCTGGCCTTATGAACCCAATTATCACCCCTGACTCTTTTGCCTCGAAATCTTTTCGTGAAGGATTTAATCATCTTCCCAAGGAGTCAGACAGGCTAGGCTTCTACTCTAATGGTATACACGTTACAACCCCGTTGATATTTGATACAGGAAATGAAAAGGCACAAGTTTACAGAGAAAAATTCCATAGAAAGTTCTCTGAAGAGCCAGATTGGATTAGCGCATTCTCATACGATTCTGCCCTACTTTTGGTTGAAGCTATCCTGCAAAGCAAAGTTTCTGGTAAGGTGCAGGATATTAAAAAGGACAGAGAAAAAATTCGTAATTTTCTTGCTGGCTTAAACAGCCCAACCAACAGTATAGAAGGCATAACCGGTCTTAACTTTTTTGACTCCAAAGGTGACGCGCAAAAACCAATATCCATCGGTAAATTTCAAAATCGTTCTTTGATTTCAGCCACCACCCAACTACAAGTGGTAAGAAGCCTTGATGAAATTGACAACCTTAACGAACAGGAACGCCGCGAACGGATCATTTTAGTAGAAGATAATAAAATGCATCGTGTTAATGTTGTCTTCACGGGTTTTAAAATCAATAAAATTGAAAAGCTTGACCTGAAAGCCCTAACTTTTGATATGGACCTTTATATATGGTTTCGTTTTCAGGGAGATTTAAATGTTGATGATATTATCTTTCTCAACGCACTTAACCCTATCACCTGGGGTGAACCAATAGAGAGTATGGAGGTAGACCAGTCCCGTTACCGTCGCTACCACATAAGAGGAACATTTCTAGCAGATTTTCTTAACAACATTAAAACCTTAGGACGACACACCCTGGGTCTTAACTTCCAACATGACAAACTATCTCGTAACAACCTAATATTTGTCAGCGACGTTTTGGGTATGCGACTTGAAACAAAAGGCAACTTGGCAGATATAATGAATCAAGCGCAAATTTTGGGACCATCCAACAAGTGGTTGGTTGACTCGGTCCATATATTTCAAGATGTGACAAGCAAGGAGACCTATGGCTCCCTCTATCATCTCAATGCGACAAAAGATATTGAGTTTTCCAGGTTTAATATTTCTTTGCAGGTCAAAAAAGATGAAGTGAGCCTACGGGGGCAATTTTCAGTTGATACTAGTCTAATCATGGTTATAGCTTCTGCCGTCCTTCTATTTATATCTATTATAAGAAGGCGGATTAGTGGTTTAAAAAACATGCACAATCTGTTTTGGCTTATCACCTCAGCCAGTACATTTGCTTTGCTTCTTGGTGGTGAAATATACCTAGCTGCATGGTTAAGCAGTCAAACTACACCTAATAATATGGCCTTATTGCCTTTCATTTTTGACATTTTATGGTGGTTGGCTTGGGCCTTTGTTATTAATCTGGCAAGTGAAAATTTCCTCTGGTTGCCCATGGAAAGCAAAACAGGTCAGGTGATTCCCAAAATCATACGTCGTTTTTTAACTTATGCTATTTTCACACTAGCTATCTTTGGTATTATCGCATTTGTATTTGATCAAAGGCTTACAAGCCTTCTGGCCACATCAGGTATGATCGCCATGATCATTGGTTTGGCTATTCAGGCTAATATTTCTAACATTTTTTCTGGTATTGCTATAAACGTAGAGAGACCATTTCGAATAGGTGATTGGGTTAGAATAAATGATAGGGACGAAGGCAGGGTTGAGGATATAACATGGCGTTCTACAAAACTGTGGAACCGCGATGGTAGTATCTCACGTATACCTAATGCCATTGTTTCAGAAGCCTGCATACGCAACTTTACCGATCCTGATAGTATGGTTGAAAACTGGATATTCTTCGAGTTGGACCCAAAACATCCACCAGCGTTGGTGGAAGCTGTATTAACTGAAACCATGCTATCTATTCCTGAAGTAGTAAACGACCCGGCCCCTTTTACAAGTTTTCGCGGGGTAGAAAAGTGGGCTGCCAAATATATGCTTGGCTTTACCATAAAAGATTATGGCAAAAAAGCAGCAGTCCGAAAAAAGGTTACTAAAAAGGTTTGGGCCGACCTTAAACTGGCTGGCTTTACTTTAGCAACAGAAAGACGCAACTTAATA
This sequence comes from Magnetococcales bacterium, assembly GCA_015231305.1. Taxonomy (GTDB): domain Bacteria; phylum Pseudomonadota; class Magnetococcia; order Magnetococcales; family JADFYX01. Next base: position 4,998 of record JADGBW010000199.1, read on the forward strand.
ACTAAGGAAGAGGAGTCTGAAGTTGTCACCCCATTTTCTGTCAAACAAGTTCTCGAAAACATGGGCTTATACAAGCATTTACCAGAAGTAACCAGAAATCAGGTTGATAGTGGCACTTTGGTAGAAGAGTTTGAAGCAGGTCAAACAATATGCAAACGGGGCACGTCATGTTCTCCAATCATTGTTTTTATTCAAGGTGTTGGCAGCATCCTAGCAACTTTGGACGATGGTGAAAATGTGGAAATTAAAAGGGTTGGTTCTGGTGACTTTTTCGGTGAAAATGCAGCTCTTAACGGCCAACCCCGTCTCTTTGATATAGTTTCCTACACTGACACTCGCATTTTGCGTATTTCCGATTCAGACCTAGCATATATGTTTGAACAGAACCAAAAACTGGAGAAAACTTGGACGAAAATTCTTAATGAAAGTGCTATACAGGCTACAGAACGAACAGAAAGACAACAACAAAAGAGAGATGATCTTGAGGCGAAACAGAGCACAGGATTTTTTAAAAAATTGGGCAAGCTATTTTCCAATTAATTTCTTTAAACCTAAAAACGGCAGTTGGAAGTGCGTGCATAGTGTAATCTATTGATTTATCTGGTGTATCAGGGAAAATCGCGGTCACCTTATTGGTGATAAGACTTTCCCCTGACATACTAGGTGAATCAATAGGTTGCGCTAGGTGCGTGCTAACAACTGCCGTTTTTAGGTTAAAATCTAATTGTAAGCTTACTTCGGTTGTTAGTG
>JADGBW010000200.1 GCA_015231305.1 Magnetococcales bacterium
TGGTTCAAATGTTTCTACTGGCTCAGATATATCTTCTGAATTGTGATCTATGCCCCCTGCTTGTTCCAAACTAGCCCGAGGTTTTTCAGAGGTAACTGATGGTTCTGGATTTGAAACTTCAATTGTTTCTGGTTCTAAAACTACTATTGTCTCTGTAGCTACTTTTGGCTCATTGGTATTTTCTGGTTTTTTGCCAAGTGCTGTTGTTTGATTTGCAACTATAATTTTTTCTGGTTCTACAAACTGAGTAGGCTCTGCAACCTCTACTGGTTTTGGATCTGAAACTACTACTTTTTCCGGTTCCACGACCGCTACTGGTTTTTGATCTGAAACTACTACTTTTTTCGGCTTCACGACCTTGGCAGGCTCTGCAACCTCTACTGGCTTTAAGTTTGCTGGTGGTTTTGGATCTGAAACTTTAATTTTTTCCGGTTCCACGACCTTGGCAGGCTCTGCAACCACTGCTGGTTTTAAGGTTGCTTCTGGTTTTGGATCTGAAACTTCAATTTTTTCCGGTTCCAGGTCAGTTACTGACTCTGAAATAATAGCTTGATCTGTAATAATTACCGGCTCTGATTTTAAATGGGGTTCTTTCTTAGAATATGGCTCTTTATCTTTTTTAACTTTAGCTGCAACAACTGGTTTTGGATCTTGATTTACTTTTTGATTTGGCTCAGCTAAAAAAGGTTGTGGCTCAGCTAAAATTGGTTGCGGTGTTGGAGGCATAACCACTTTAACTTTTTTAGCAATTATATTTAGGTGAGAGTTAAAATCCTCTTCATCTTCTTCTTGATCATCTGCTTTTAAAGTATCGTCCACAACATCAGCAACGTCTGCCTTTTGAGGTTCAACTTCTGCAACAGGTTTAGTTTTATTTACAAAAGAAGTTGCTGGTTCATTATCAGTTGATATATCAGGCTTTGCCTCAACACCTAATACAGTATTAATAAAACCAAGTGTTTCAGGTGCAGCTTTACACTCCAATGTATCTGCTATAATTTTTGCAGCAGATTCCTTTTTTTGTGTATTTTCAGAGATACTCGTATCTTGCTCTTTAACCTTATCGCTTTTTGTATCTACTTGATTAATATCACAAACATCAGTACCTGGTTTTGTTTCAAGACCAGTCACCATGCTAATAAAACCAAGTGTATCGGCTGTTGGTTTTAGTATAGTAGGTTGTTTAACCTCTTTTGGCTTTTTAGCAACCTGCAAGGGTTTTGCATCTTCAGCTATCTCATTAGCATCAGCAGATTTAGTCAGCTTTTCTTGAATTTCAATATCTTGGTTTATTGCAGGTATAATAGAGTCAATATTATTAGCACTCTGCACATTTCTAAGTGCTGCTAAGTCGTCTTCAACTTTCCTTTTTTCTTGACGTTGAGCTACTGACTCTTTTTTTGCTAATTTATTAACTGGCTTTTTCTCTTCCTGAGCTATATTTGTTGTTATATCTGTTTTAGTTTTATTAGTCTCATATAGAAGATTATCAGAGTGCTGATTAGAGTCTTGTAGTTCAATATCAGAAGTAAACCCCTTCTGCTCCCCATCTTTATTAAACATTACTGAAGATGGGACACTATCTAGTTTTTTTCTTTTACTATGTATTTCTTGTGGAATTTTTTTAGGGTTAACATCAAAAGGGTTTAGCTTGTCTTTATCATCCCTCTTCTCAATATTAGAGAGTGGTTCACCCTGCTGTTGTTTTTGCTTTAAGCCTGAATTTTGCTTAATATCTGAAGTAACAGAACTTTTTTTTATGCTACGATCAGTATTATGGCTTATAGAGGCTGGTTTTGCTATTTGGGTAGATGGAGACATTTCACCACTGGGCTTAGGTGGTGTTTTATTATTTTCTGCTAAAGGTTGCCCACCAAACCCCTTCATGATCTTTGCCATTAGTAGGTCAGTTCTGGCAAGTCTATCCTTCCACTGCCGCTCTTCTGGAGTTTCGGGGGGAGCGGATAAATTGTTTTGTTTACTGTTATCTTCAGTAGGTGCTTTGTCTTTTGTTGGTGTCATCTCGTTGTTATTACTGGTCTGGTTTTCTTTCATTTAATCAGACCTCGCACTTTTCTACCTAATAAATTAGCCTTAACTTCATCAGGCACACCCTCGGCAAAAAATGGATGTCTGTTACTGTTTTTGCTTGAGTGGTTGTCGCTTAGAGAGTGAGAGACATTATTAATATCTACTTCAGGTATATTCTCAAAATCATACACAACAGGGGGCTTTTGCCTCTTGTTATCACTCAATACCATTTCTTACGATAGATCCTGTTTACCATCTTCTATGTGAGCAGCCTTTTTAAAATATTCTATAGCATCTTCATGTCTATCCATCTGCTCATAAACAAATCCCATAGATTGGTAAACTTTGGCTTCACGGGGTTTTATCTCAAGGGCTTTGTTAAATGCTTCTAATGATTTCTCATACTCTTTCAAGTTATCTAAAGCCACACCTAGACGATAATTAAGATTAAAATTTTCAGGGTCCAACAACAGTGCCTTTTCTATTATAGCAACTGCTTTATCAAAATTTTTAGATTGCAAATAAGCCATGCCCAAAATGGAATATAACTGAGAACTACGATCTCCTGAGCTTTCTGCTCTCTCCAACAAAGCTATACCACGATCGGTATCTTCAACTTTAAGATAACAGAACCCTAAATGAAAAAGAGCGTCTTTCTGAAGAGGTTGATCAACTAACACAGACTCTAAAAGAGAAATTGCTTGATTATAACGACCACGCTTAGTGTACTGCACACCTTTATCTAAATAAAAATGGCCACGCATTCCTTCATCTACAGAAAAAACAGAGTTAAAACCATTTATGGCTCCAATGGTAACTTTCTTAATAACCTGACGACTGGCGTGTAGGAAAAAACTGATCTCGTCTAGGAAATTCATATTTTGCTTCTCAGGACTCATTGTAAGTCACCTCAGTTAATAATTTTATGGCAAACATGACACGGGCCACGATCTTGATGTGGCATTGGTGTATTAGCGCGAATTGGTGGTGGTGGTAAAATAATTCCATCTGGATCTGGCATCATTGGTTGTCCTGTTTGAGCTATCCTATGACAATTAGAACAAGGTCCACGATATGGATGAGGCCTCATTGCTCCAGGTAAAACCATAGGAGCAGTCTCGACCTGAGCAAAACCAAGATTATCACCAGGTGGAACCTGTAAGGTAAATGTTTTCCACTCTTCCTTACGATAAGCTGTTAACGTTGCTGAGTTTCTATTTTGTAGCCGTTTAGTCTCACGCACCATATCTTCAATAGATAAAACAGGGCGACTGTTGATAGCAACCAACACATCACCAGCCATTAATCCAGAATCTGCTGCATATAGAGTAACCTCATCAACTAGCAGCCCCATTAATCTTCTCGGCAATTTTAATTTTTTCTTAAGCTCAGTTGATAAAGGTAACACCTCCATACCCTGCCAATGACCTTCAGATAATTGTATGGCAGGGTCAGCATAACCCAAAACACTAGGAGTTTGTGATGGTGTAACTGCAACCATAGCAACAGGAATTGCCCCACCATCTGCGACAGCAGCTACCCTGTTTGATGTTGTTTGAGTTGGTAAACTTGAATAGTCAGGGTCAGAAAAAAGACCAAAAACAAAAAACAGAAACAAAGCCACTAAACCTAAAGCTACAATACCAGTGCCGCTTAGCCTCATATCAAGACCATCCTAATAGCTACAGCAAACATCAACACAGCATATAACCAACGAAGAATATTTATTGAGACTACAGTAGTTAACCAAGCACCAAGTCTCCCACCAAAATATGCTCCTGGAATCAAGATAAGAGCCATAGTAAGAGGGGTTTCTAATGAGAAACTACCGGATTGAACACCGTGGATCAAAGCGACTATCGAACCAACAATAGAGGCAAAAAATACTAAAACAGCACTGTTAGCTATGGCAGTTCTTAAAGGTACATGTGCTACATATCTCTGTAACGGAACCTCAACCACACCACCAGTAATACCTAAAATACCACTGATAATACCCATAGGCAGGCCAAGTATGCCGTCTTTTATTAACCCAGTATGAGAAGCCCTACGCTTACCTTCAGTATTGCTATCACCACTACCAAAATAGTAATGCAACCAACTTAAACCACCATCTTTATTTTTCTGTTCGGAGAGTTCTACCAACATTTTAAGCCCTAACAAAAAGGCAAAGCCACCCAACAGATAATGAATTATCGTAGTGTTTAAGGTATTGCCAATGAAGTACCCTAATAATACACCAACCATAGCCCAAGGAACCATAGGGCGGACTGTCTCCCATGTAAACAGCCCATCACTTCGATAACGCAAGGCTGCCGCACCGTACATAAATACGTTGGTAATATATGCAACTGGGCGAACTAATAACAGACCGTATTCAAAAACTGTCATTAAGCCAATAACTTTGATGATGCCACCGCCCATGGTCATCATGCCGCCACTAACACCTGAGATGAACCCCAAGAAAACTAGGCCAAGAAATGTCCGTAAAGGATAACCAAGGATACGGGTTACTTCGGCATGTGCTAAATTTTCGTCTGGAATTAAACCACCCAAAGAACCACTGTTAACTGGTGCAGGTTGCAACCCTAGGTTTAAGTGAAGAATAGATTTTGCTCTATCCCACCAATCGTCTGATGGACGATGGGGACGACCAAGAACTTTTTCTGGAGTTGGCAATAATGCGTCTGTAGCTGCCACAGGAATGGCTTGAGCATTATTGCCGTTGGGAAAAAAAGCGGGCTGTCCAGCACCCCCTTGTGCAGCCACTCTTTTTTGGGCTGGAAGAGGTACAGGAAATTTAACAACATCTTGAAAATCAGTGTAAAGAACATGAACCGGAATTGCAAAACCGAGCATACTACCCATTTGTCCTTGTACAGCTAGATTAATTCCTAACAGTCTGCCTCTATTATTTACTAAAGGCCCACCACCTTGCATCCAGTTATAAACTGCATTGGTGGGAATTAAACTGTCTAATGTTCTACCAGCTATAGTAACTGATGTTGGTGAAGAAAGCCCCCCAACCGTACCATCGCGACGTACCGCCTGCATTCCGTCTGAATCTCCCCAAGCAATAACTGGGTCTCCAGGTTTTAGGCTGCGAGAATCACCAGGAATAAGGTGGGGAAATAGATCTCTTGATACAAGTTTTAACACCGCAAGATCATGTTCTGACACAGCCTTTAGTAACTTTGCAGAGTATTGTCTTGGCCCGTTAGGAGTTTGTACGCGAACTAAAATTTCTTTTAGACCATCAAGAAGGTGATTTGCCGTGGCAATATGACCTTGAGCAGTAATAAGGACACCAGAGCCACGAGAGACAAAGTTCCCTTTAACACCATTCCCCCCTGCTTCTACACCGGCAATATTAACCAATGAAGCTCTAACAATTGTATCCATGGGGCTTCCCCCACCTGCTACAATTGGAAGAACAGAGGGTATTAAGGATTGTGATAAATCTACTTTACTTACCCCCTGTAGCTCAGGTTTATGATCACTTAACAGATGAAATCCCCAAGCGAATGTCGATAAGACAGCGAGAACCAACAAAACAGAAGGAAACTTCCACTTCTGTCGACAAAAAGGTACGTTTAGTTTTTTTCGTTTATAATTTGCCATATCACGGACTGATCAAAATAATGTAGAGAGATGATATC
>JADGBW010000201.1 GCA_015231305.1 Magnetococcales bacterium
GACACAGTATGTGATTAATTGTCAGTAGCTATCTTGTAGCAGTTATGGTTCTAACACCGTACTGTTTTATCTGTTTATCTGATGTTAGAATTGTTAAGCCTTCGACTTGAGCTTGGGCAATTAACATTCTGTTAAAAGGATCTCGGTGGTGGTTTGGTAGGTTGCCTATTTGTTCTGCGTGTTGTCCTGAAATATCTAAAATTATTAGACCATCATCTTCGATAATTTCTAGTAGCCCATCAGGTGCGGATAGTTTTCCTATGCTGCGTTTAATTTGTATTTACCACAAACTTACAGCACTTACAAATAGTTGGTTTTGACGACTTGACATGAGTTTTTTGGCTTTTTCTCCCATCTCATCTGCATCTCGCAGCCACCAAATTAGTATATTTGTATCGAGGAGTATTCTTCGCATATATCACCCTCCTTCGAATGCAGTGATAATTTCATCTGGTGTTTGGTTAAAATCTGCTGATTCTTGAATTTTTCCCTTTAGGCGGCCAGGGGATCTTGGTGGTAAGTTTGTCTCCGACCCTAGAGGAACAAGTCGTGCTTGGGGTATGCCATTTTTAGCAATAATAATCTCTTCACCTGCGGCTGCACGATGCACTAGGTTAGATAATTGTGCTTTAGCGTTAAATAGATTGACTTGGTTCATATTTCCTCCATAGGTTGGTTAGGTTAAACCAATAGCTTAAAAGTACTATAATTTGCAGAAAATGTCCATAAAAACAGACAAAAAGCATTTAAGACCCAAACCACTTTTGCAATTATTGAAATATAGTTCTGGATAATGACAACTATCTCTACAGCAGCTTGTATCTATACTGATTCCAATAATTAGCTGCATAGAATCTATAGGGCTAACCCATGGTTGAGAATCTGTAGGGAGCCTCAATATTCGTAAGCAAACTCGCTTTTACAGATCATAGAGAGCTAATTGACTAAAAGTAGTTTATGTTTGGAACTACTAAACATTAAGTAGAGTGGTGACTCTAATTTCAATCAAATCCCAGCCCGCTTTAAGCCTGATATATAGTTATATACCAACGATCTTGCCATCTCATCTACAGATTTTGCTGAAACCCCGGAAATTGTGTTTGCTTGCACAATAGAGCAGATACCGTATAGCCCGCTCCACAATACTCTGGCACTGTGTTTTATCTCTTTTTCTCCACAATCTGGTAATAGCGTTCTAATAGTTGTGGCAATTAAATCTAATAGTTCGTCATGTTGCTCTTGATACCATTCTGGTAGGGTTTGTTCTTGGGGTAGGCGGTGCTCAAAAAGTAGGTTCCAGCGTTGACGTGAGGTTTTGTTGTATTTTATGTAGGCGGTTATCATCTTATCTAACTTAGCTCTGTCACTGCTACTCTGCTGCACTGCATGCAACAATTTGTGCTGTAAATCATCCATGGTTCTAGCATTTAAATGCAGGATAATTTCATCTATGTTGGCAAATATATTATAAAGCGTACCAGGAGAATAGCCAATTGCAGAGGCTATGCTACGTGCTGTTAATGCTGCTACCCCTTTGTCTTCAATTATCTTTTGTGCCTCATCTAAAATGAAATCCGACAGTTCATCTCTAGAGTGATCTGTACGTCTAGCCATGGTATACCCCCCCCTATCACCTACCAATTTATAAGGTAGTTATTATTGTTCTTTACTGTTTGTTATATTACATTTTGGTAAAGACAGCTGCAACATTTCAGGCCAAGCTTTTTCCCACTCACCACCATGTGCCATGCCAGCTACACTAACAACCTTGGAACAAGCTTTTGCCCTTTGGGCAGCAACAAATCCATCTGCAATATATGTTGGTACTATTTTATCTCTGCTTCCTGAAAAATGGATTTGGGCTATTTTATCTATTTTTTGTGCTTCATCCATTGGGTTTAAAGAGTCTGATAAAGGAGTTACTTTATGGTGAGATGTAAAAGTTACATGGTCTAAGTTACCTGCTACAGTGCGGATACTCTCAACATCTTCTCGCCTTGCTGCAACCAACGCTGCAACCCCTCCTCCACCAGAATAACCAACAAGATGCACAGAAGAGGCTCGCGCTTTCTTTTTTAGCTGTTCGATAGCTTGGTTGGTAGCAACAACAACCTCATTGGCAAAACGTGCTTTTGACCAATAGCCAGAGTTACAGTTTCGCCTTTGAGACTTTTGCACATACTGACAAGGCCGTCCTATATAGGCGACATTAGCTGCTGGGTCTATTGTTGCCAACCTTAAGGCTACCGGGTTTCTTGGTGTGGGGTCTTTAGATAACGTGTGACGGTTCATCCAAGCAAAACCATCACCCTCTAGATATATGGTAACTACTTTTTTGGTATTATTAAAACGGTAGTAAGATTGTAGATCAAAATGAACTGTTTTTATTATTTCAGATTGAAATCCTCCATCACTAGCAACATCTCTAGCTAGCTCACGACGGTCTAGGGTTACGCAACCCCCAAGAATTAAGGCAACTACTAATATTAAAAGTGTTGAGCGTGTTAGTTTACCTATTGAAGTTGCTCTATTCATTTTTCTTGTTGCCTTATTAATTTATTCAACAATTACAGTACATTACCCAATATGAACCACTTATTGCTAAATATATTGTGTAACCTGTTGATTTGTCTAGCTAACCACTATTTTTCTTTTAGCAAGATGTTTACACAAATACTCTCTAACCTAAACAATAACAGGAACTATCTTTGCCGTCGATAACTTCAACCTGACTTCAAACCATAACTACCCGGCTATCTTATCGTAAGTTAGCGTAAATATTGTAAAATTTTTATGGAAATAATAATATTAAAAGGGTAATCTGTGCATAACATATAAAGGAGAGATCATGGTTGATATGGAAGATACAAATAAACAGGCAGAATCATTTCTTGAACTTCTGGTAGGCAGAGAAGGAGAAAGGCATGCAGTTATAATGCAGGATTTTCCCGACCCTGATGCAATTTCATGTGCTTTTGCCTATCGTTTAATAGCTAGTGAAAGAGGTATTGATACAGACCTCATCTATGGTGGTAGAGTAAGCCACCAAGAGAACATTGCTATGATAAACCTACTTAATATTGAAATATTTGAGTGGGGTCAAGAACCAATTACTTCTGGTAAATATGATGGTGCTATTTTTGTTGATAATCAGGGAACTACCGTTAATCTAGTGGACCGCTTAGATGCTGCTGGTGTACCATCTCTTGCAGTTGTTGACCATCATGCCAAGCAAGACCGTTTAAAACCTCTTTTCCAAGATATTAGAGTTGTTGGAGCATGTGCTTCTATTTTTGCTGATTATATTAGTAAAGGAGCATTGGAGTTAAAAAGCTCTAAACCAGAACATCGCCGTCTTGCCACAGCCTTAATGCATGGCATCATAAGCGAGACAGGCTCGATGATATCTGCCCTACCTCTAGACTTTACCGCAGCAGCCCTTCTTCAGCCATTTATAGACAATGAGCTACTAATGGAAATTTTACACCAACAACGTAGCCATCGTGTTATGGAAATAATAAGAATGGCGTTGGAAAACAGGGTTATAAGAGAAGGATACTGTTTTTCTGGTATCGGTTATCTGCGTTCTAGTGATAGAGATGCTATTCCACAAGCAGCCGATTTTCTACTAACCGAAGCAACTGTACATACAGCTGTAGTTTATGGCATGGTGACTCACGCTCATGGTGGAGAATCCATAAACGGCTCGTTACGCACAACTGAAGTAGCATTGGGTCCTGATAGTTTTTTGAAAGATTCTCTTGGTAAAATGGAAAATGGTACTTTTTACGGTGGTGGTAAAAGTACTGCTGGTGGTTTTGCTATTCCTCTTGGTTTTTTATCTGGTCAGGATGATACTGAGCTTTCCCATATAAAATGGAAAGCGTTTGATGAAAAAATACGCAAGAAATTTTTTAATAAAATTGGTGTAGATGAAGATAAGGATGAAGAGTGACACAAAATACTGACCCACAAAACATAGCTAAAAAAAGCAAAAAAAATATAGTATTAGGTGGTAAACCCCAATGGCTTAAAGTTAAAGCCCCCTCTTCTGTTGAATATCTTAAAACAAAAAAAGTAGTGAAAACTCACGGCCTGCATACAGTTTGTGAGTCTGCTTCATGCCCTAATGTTGGTCAATGTTGGCATGAAGGCGCAGCAGCTTTTATGATTTTGGGTAACATTTGCACACGCCATTGCAGCTTTTGTGATGTTACCACTGGCCGACCAGATCCCATAGACCTTAATGAACCCGAAAGGTTAGCCCAAGCAGCAAAAGCCATGGATTTGCAACATGTAGTAATAACTTCTGTTGATCGTGACGACCTTGATGATGGCGGGGCAGGACATTTTGCCAACTGTATAAAAAAATTACGCAAATTAAAAAAACCACCAACAATTGAGGTATTAACACCAGATTTTCGCAATAAAAATGGGGCACTACAACTAGTTTTAAACGAAAAGCCAGAGGTATTTAACCATAACATAGAGACAGTACCCAGGCTCTACACCAAAGTACGCCCCGCAGCAAACTACAATTATTCATTAAAAGTATTAGAACAAGCCGCCTTAGCAGATGAAGAGATAACTGCAAAAAGTGGCATTATGTTAGGGCTTGGTGAGAGTTTAGAAGAGGTTTTTGAAGTTTTAGAAGATATGCATCGGGTTGGTGTGCAATATTTAACAGTTGGTCAATATATTCGCCCAAGTTTAATTCACCACCCTGTAATTAAATATTGGTCCCCCCAAGAGTTTAGCGAACTTGGCGAGTCAGCAATTAAAATGGGCTTTCAAAGAGTAGAAAGTCACCCCTTGGCCCGTTCATCATATCACGCAAAAAAATAGTTATAAACAAGTAGATAATTTATGTACGATAATGGATTGCTAAATGGTCGGCAGCGTTTACCTCATGGCCTAATCCTATTACGCCAGAACCTTTCATTATATGTTCATCTTGATGGATAAAAATCATCTGACCACCATTAGGAGCTATATAAGTACCGTTTGTACTTTGGTCGATCAAATATACACGCCCGCGCCTGCACTCAAATTTTGCATGGTTGCGAGAAGACATGCTGTCAGGAACTATAAAAGTATTGGTTTTACCACGGCCTAGAGAGGCTCCAGGGTTGTTTTCATCAACTATTACCTCTTTACCACCAAAGGTAATAGTAACAGTGCTATGTAGAGGTGATGGGTTAGGAACAGTATCCATTCCGCCCATAATGGTAAGTTCTCCCTCTTCACCCCAGGTTAACTCACAAATGCGTACAGGATCTGCCTTACCTTTTACTCGAACTTGGATCAACTCTCGGCCATCACATGCTAAGTGAGGGCTCATTATATCCAATGTTTCACCAGTTGTGATTATTTGATCACCTTTAGCTTGAGCTGCCATACGAGCCGATAAGTTAACTGCGTCACCAAACACATCATTGTTCTCTTCTATAACATCACCAAAGTGAAAACCAATACGGATAGTTAAAGTAGACCCCCACTCTTGTGCGCTATCGGCGACTCGCTCTTGCATTTGAACTGAAGCCTGAGCTGCGGCATCAGCACTGGGAAAGGTACACATCACCTCATCACCAATAGTTTT
>JADGBW010000074.1 GCA_015231305.1 Magnetococcales bacterium
AGCGCAACCTATTGATTCACCTAGCATATCTGAAGAATGTCTTATCACCAATAAGGTGGCCACGATTTCTACTGATACACTAGATAAATCAATAGATTACACTATGCAGGCACTTTCAACTGCCGTTTCTAGGTTAAACGATGCAATAAACTACTTAGTTGTGTAGGTTTGACTGGCAAAGATAGTGAGTGGGTTTCTATTTCTAAATTATTTGTAACCTTCTTAAGTAACTCAGGGTTGGAATACAGCACTACTATTGGACACTTATTGGGCAGTTGTTTCACCCAGTCAAACGCCAAGGGTCTTTTTTCTTCTACAACCATCACAATTATATCAGGTGTTTGTTGGTTATTCTTGTGGTTTACATCTAGTGACTCTCTCACCCATAGATCATATTCCCACTGGACTAATAAAGAGTTAATTTCACTATGCAGCTTTTTGTTAGACGACAACACTGCAATTTTAATGGGTTTATCAGAAGACAAAAAGTTTTCTCTAATTGGGTTTTGCTTAATATTTTGTTCACTAGATAGGGGTAACACAAAGGAGAAACAAGAGCCTCTATCTTGTTCAGATCGTATAGAGAGCCTGCTTCCTAATAACTTAACCATACCACCAGCAATAGTTAAGCCCAAACCAAGGCCGTCTCCTTTTCGGCCAGATATATCAGGTACTTGATAAAACTCTTCTTCAAGATAAGCAACCAATTCTTGTGCAATACCAATACCTGTATCCCATACCTCGACCCTAACCATCCCATTTAAGTGGCGCACACCTAACAACACCCGACCCTGATGGGTGTAGTTTATCGCATTTGCAATTAAATTACGTAATATGCGATGCAATAGTACCGGGTCTGTCTGTACAGACAAACTAGTTGCAACAAAGTTTAAGCGGATGCCTTTGTCAGTAGCAGGGGCCAAAAATTCCTCTACCACTCGGCTGAAAATGTCTTTAATGGGAGTTAATTGTAAACTAGGAACAATTTTACCAGAATGAATTTGCGATGCCTCTTGTAGAGTGTCGAACATCTCTCGCATATTTGTTACACATGTTAGCAACCCATTATATGCTTCTTTAGCCTTAGATGAAGCAGCAGAGTTTGGCTGCAATTGAGGTAAAAATAGTTTCATAGCACTAACAGGCTGGCGTAAATCGTGGCTTGCTGCTCTAAGGAACCTACCCTTAGAGTGGTCAGCACGTTGTGCGGTATCTCTGGCTTGTTCTAACAAGCGACTTTCTTGCTCTTGCAACCGTTGCTCTAGACGGGTTTTCTCCAACTGTTCTTTTATTTCTAATAGGTGGCTGTTGCTTAGTGATATTGCTGCCTGAGATGCTAAAAGACGTGCTGTTTCAACACGAGCTGGGGTAAATATTCCAGCAGCTAGGTCGTTTTCCAGGTAGATAATCCCTTTTTCATCTCCAGGAAGTTGTAATGGAATGCATAAAACCGAACAGGTTTTATGGGAACGTACATACTCTGTGTTAGCAAAGGGGCTGTCTTGGGCTGCGTTATCTAACACAACTTCTTTGTTATTATGAAGAACCCAGCGCACTATATGTGAAGAGAACTTAGACTTATAATCAATGGTTTTCTCCATTGTTATTTCTTTGGCTGGTATAACCTGCTCACCAGCAAAGCCCTCAGCTTTAAGCTGGAAGGTATTATTAATAATCCCCACCAAACAGCCTCTTTGCGCTCCAGTATTCTCTAAAATAATTTCCATAAGTTTGGCAACCAAACTATCCCATTTAATCTCTTTAGCAATAGCCCAGGAAGCTTGCAAAACTGCATGGAGGTCAATCCCTGCATCTATTCCTATTTTGGGGTCATCAGTCTGTGATGAAAATTGGTTTTTTTTATTTATCAAATGGAACTGCTTCTCCAACATTTGAGCCTTAGCTTCAGCTCCCCACTGGCGATAACTTTTTACCCCATCACTAACTTTTCGTCTAGAAAGAGTTGGCCGTCCTGTTTCTTGGTAGAAACGGCCAGCTAATTCCTGACTTAAAGCTGTATCTAAGGCAAAGTCGTTTTCTTGTGCACCAGCAATTGCCGCCTCGTAATGAAAACCAGCCTTGGTATTTTGTCTGTTCACCTTAAACCATTCTGCCTCAACAAGATGATACCGATGTTCATAGTTTAAGGGGCAGAGTTTTTTCCAGCCTTTTATGGTTTTGCGTTGTGCTATAAGCCATACTATATCTTCTTGGCGTTGAGACTCAGTACGGCTATTTAATACTTCTAGACGTGCAAGTACAGAAAAGATAAGAAAGACGGGCTGAGTTGCCAAACCGGTAAACAGAGCATAAGTTGCCTCTCCTTTTCGTGCTATCTCATCAGCTAGTTTAAAGTCACTAAAAAGGTATGCTAACATTATTTTATAAAGATGATAGGCATTGATAGTTGCGGTATTGTTGGTTTTAAAGAACGCAGCTATCTGTGTCTCTTCATCAAAATAAGTGCCTTTTATTTCTACGCTCTCTTTGCCAGGTTGAATAATATTGTTTAATGCCTGAGCTGTAATGTTCATCCAAATAACAGGCAAATCTTTTTTTAGAAGACGAAACTCTTCACTTAAACTTTTAGCATCAATAAAAAGGTCTGCAATAGTTTGCGAGCCCCAAAATGGTTCTGCAATTGTACTCATACAACGAGCATAACTTCCATACTCCATATCTCCTTCTTGCTGGCACATTCCCCATGACTCTTGCAGTAACTCTCTACTTTTGCGCCAATGGTAACGCCAATGGAAAACCCCTAACCCCAGATAGTAAAGAGCGCGACCACGTAACCCTAAATAGCGAACTTGTTCAGTTGCTTCTGCTCTTACATGATCTAAAACCAGCTCTCCTATTTTAAGCCCACGGGCTGGCTCACCAAATGGGCCGCATAAGAAAAAGGAATATCCCCCTAGTACATGGAGATAAAATGGAGACCTTCCTTTTTCAGTAATAAGTTGGGCATGTTTGAAAAAGGCATAAATACCCGAAGCAGGGGCAGTGTTGTATAGTGAAGCTGAAAGCAAAACTACTAAACGGGCTATAGTTAAAGCGTGTTGGTCAACCATGGGTTTTGCAGACAAAATGGCTGGTATTCGAGCTGGTGATAATATTTTTCTGATATTTAGAATTTCTTGCTGAATAACTCCTTCTTCTTCTGCTTTTTTTACACATATACCAAGTTTCTTAAGTGCAACTATTCCTAGTTGCGCTCCTTTTGCGAGGTTGCCTTGGCCTAATTCAACTAAAATTTCCAACTCCATTAAGGCGACTTGATCTATATCTCCATGTACATGGGGTTGAGCCTTGGCTATTAATTTGTTCATGCGTTTGCTATCTGCAAGAAGATAAGCAATAAGGGCGTTTTGATAATGCAAGTTGAAGGCTAGTGAATAATCTTGCTTGAAGGCTTCTTTGTCTAATAGCTTTAAAGCGGTTTTAAAAAAATGGTTAGCACTTTCAAATGCAGTGCTCTCCATGGCCTGTCTACCTGCTTTTACGTTCCACTCTATTCTCTCTTTTAGTAGCATGGGCTGTTTAGGGGTAATACTCTGGTTTAAATGCCAAACAGCTTTAAAAATATTAGGGTCTTGGTGGGTGGTATCTAGCTTGTCTAAAAATAATTTGGCTATATGTTCATGACGAGTTTTACGTTGTTTAGGCCTCATACTCTCATAGGCAGTTTTATGGAGTTGGTCATGGGTAAAAAGATATTCTATATCGGTGGAGTTAGTTTGCTGTGATGGAATAGGATCAACCCAAGGTTGTAATATAACCTCTTTTTCTAGGGCAGGTTGTAATTGAGCTTGTATTGTCTCTAAGGGTAGTTTGGCTAATTTAGAAATATCGTTACCATTAAAACGGTTTCCAATAGAGGCTCCCCAACCAAGAAGGTCCAGGGTTTTAGGGGGTAACAAAGCCAAATTTTCTTCTATAACTCCTGCCAGATTGTCAGAAACAGGTTCAGCTGCTATAGCCTTAATATTCCATTGCCATCCATCAGTGCCAATTCGAATTGCCCCACGTTCAGCCATGTTAAATAAAAAACCATGCATAAACATAGGGTTACCGCCTGTTTTTTGAACGCAGGCTTTGGTCAGCTCTTCTAAGCTATCTTCTGCTCGGTTTAAAGTGTCTCTTAATAGGGCTTTAACCCCATATTCATCAAGGTTAACCAATGGAACAAAACAAACATCTACCTTGGCATCAGCAATCTTATCCAGGGTGTTTTGTAATGGGTCCTCGGCAAATAATTCATTATCGCGATATGTTCCTAAGATAGTTAACTTACTAAGAGAAGGATTTATGACCATCTCATATAGCAGATCTAGTGAGAGGGAATCAGCCCATTGTAGATCGTCGAGAAAAAGTATAAAAGGCCCATCAGTTTGAGTTATAACCTCTAAAAATCTAACAAAGGCGAGAACAAAACGGTTGTGTGATTCTTGAGGGGGACGTTCTATAGGGTATGGTTTATGGTTGAGTGTATCCTTTAAAGCCGGAAAAGCTTCACGGATCAACGGGGCAGCATCTCCCAATTTTTGGCTTAATTGCTCTCCTAGTATGATTAGTTGCTCTGGGTGGGCTTGTTGGATCTGATGGATATATTCTTCAACCGCTTCTTGTATGGCAAGCAGAGGGGTGCTGGTCTGTAATGAAATAAACTTTCCTGCAACAAAATGGCCTTTTCGGGTGGCTACCTCATAGCGCAGCTTTTGTACCATGACGCTTTTTCCAACCCCTGAAGGACCATGTATTAGAGCTAGGCGAGGGGGGTGGAGTTATTTTTATCTATAAAACTGGTTAATAGGGCCAGTTCTTTTTCCCGGCCATATATTTTTTTGGGAATACGAAACGTAGGTGAAAAATCTTTATCTCCCAAAGTAAATGGAGAAACCTCTTCTTTTTCTTGCCACCATATAAAGCATTTGTGCAGGTCTGCCAATAGACCTTCAGCAGATTGATATCGCTCTTCAGGATCTTTAGACAGCAACTTTAAGACTAACAATGATAAACCTTGGGGAATTTTATGGTTTTTCTGGTGGGGGGCAATAGCATTATGCGCCAAATGAGCATGTATCCAGCCACCTGTATGGTCTGCCTTAAAGGGCGGTGATCCGGCAAGTAAGCGATAAAAAATAGCACCCAATGAATAAAAGTCTGTTCTGTGGTCAACTCGTTGGTTGGTGCGTCCAGTTCTCTCTGGAGAAATGTAAGCTAGAGACTCATCATTAGGGGGAATGCTTTCTCTCTCTTCTTTTGCACCTTTTGGGCGTACAGCAAAACGAAAACCCGTTAGATAAGGTAGCTCTTTTTCTAAACTCCAAAGAATATGAGAAGGTGTTAAATCCATATGGATACACCCTTGGCCATGGAGTCGTCCTAAAGCAGTAGTAAGAGGAAGTGCCAGTTTAAAAAATGTGGCAATATCCATTGAACTATTAGCGTATATAAAATCTAGAGAGGTAGCTTTAACATCTTCATATACACAATACTGATACTCCAAAGACTCATGGTATGATATAGCAGAAACTATCCCAGAACCATTCATACCCTGTTGAATTTGAAAACCTACTTGGTTTCGTAACGTCCTAGTTTGAGCATGAAAGCGAGAGTGCAGCAGTTTTAAAATAACAGGCTGTTTCTCAGGCATTCTTAAAGCACGAACCACATAAAATAGAGGGCCACGATACACAGTTTCCAAAAGATGAAACGGTTTGGGAAGTGAGATGGCTGGGTCAATATTATTAGGCTGGGACATATTTATCTCTCTTAAGTATGGTAAATATACACACTTAGTATAGACAAAAGCCCTTAATCTGTCATTTAATGATATTAAACGTTTAAAGTGATCTTTAGATACTTGAGCCCAAATATATAAATTGCAAAGCCGTGATATCAATCATTTAAATACCCGACAAATGATCATTTAGCTTGATTAGAAAATTTTCTAAATGTCTCTTTTACCTGTTTGATTTCTTGATTTTCAGGAGCAATATTAAGAGCTTTTTCCAACATCCATTTCCCTTTTGCCAGGTTTTTAGTCATATAAAAAGTGGCAAGTCCTGCATATCTTTTAGCAACTAATATTTTTAGCTGTTTTGCCTCACTATTTCCCGGTTTTAGTGACTGAATTGCTCGGATTTTTTCCATAGCGTTGTTACCAGGAGGAGAGGACAGTCTTACCAATTGAATATCTGCTTTAGCCAGTTCTACATATTTAAAAATAATCTGTTGTAATAGTTGTGATGCCTGTTGATGGTCAGGTTGTTTGCTCAGTATCAAGCGGAGTTTTTCTGTTGCATTGTTCCCAATAGGGCGCATTAAACGGTTAGATTTAATGTCTTGTTTTACAGCCATTAACAGATCACTAAATGTATCTGTAATGGGGCTTTTAAGTGCTATAGTTTTTTTGCTTTTTATTTCTACAGGTAATTTAGGATCTTGTTGCTCCTCTTCTAAATCTCTCGTACTTGCAACTATGTTTGCTTGCTCTTCTTGCTCTTCTTGCTCTTGGGGTGTGGTCTTTTTTTCTAGTTTTATTTTTGTTTTTTCATCAGGTGTAGTTATGTCAGGTTTATTTATCTCTTCTAATAAAACAAGCTCAATTGATAGTGGGGCAGGGGGTGTTTTTTTATTTATTTCTTTTTTGGAAAATTCAGGCTCATTTACAGGGTTTTTGGTAGTCTGAGATATGATAGGCTGTATTGGTTTTTGCCTTATCTCTTTTTTATTGGCAATAGGAACCACCGTTTTTACTGGTTTATCTTTATATTTCTCATTGGTTTTAGAAGTAGATAATTGCTCAGTTTGAGGTACAGATGGTTGTGTTGTTGTTAATAAACTGGAAAACCATAAGGTTAAGCCAATAGTAACCAATGCGGTTATTAAGTGAGAAGTAAGACGACTAAAAAGCAGAGTTGGCTTGTGTTTGGTGGCTTGTTTTTGTTTGGGTGGAAGTTTGTCTGTTTTTGCACCTTCTGTATTTTCTGCAATTTTGTGAGCAGGGGGTATATGGGTTTGTTTGTTGGGGGTTGATAGTTGCCCCAACCTATCAAGAGAGTTTAAATGTGCTTCTATTAAGGGGAGGGCGTTACACTCTCTTAAGCGTAGAAAATGTTTGTCATCCAGCGCATTAAATTTATTTCTGTCAACAATGTAGAAGCCGGAGAAGTATTTGTTATCATCGTTTTCTTGTTGCCCAATAATGGATTTTGTTACTAACAGATTTGCCTCTTCCAATAGCTGGACAAACAACACACTACTTTTTTCCTCCTGTTGTGCTGCTTTTAATAGTTTGGTTCTTTTATTTAGCTCTTCACAAGGTGTTTTTTCATCAATAAAAAGTGGTGTACCACGGGGAGAGCTAAAGTTGGGTGCTTTAATATCGACTACCAAAGTATCTTTTTGCCCGTTTACATTTTTTAAAGCAAAAGGGTAAGCACGCAGTTGAATAGGTATATAGTCTAACAACCACTCTCCTGCCTCGTTAATAAACCTGTTTTCTTGGTTATTGCTTAAGGCGAATAGGGCAAATGGAACTCTAGGAGACGGCCATTTTGGGCCAGGGAAAATAATAGGACAATGCCGGGATAACGGGATAATTTCTGGGGTGTAGATTGGAATAAAAGTGATGTTTTTGGCAAATAAATAGTGTCTCAACTCTGTAAATAGTAGCTTGTTGTGTTTCTCAAAACTAAGCTGTTCGACAGATACAGGCCCCTTATCGGTTGATTGTTCACTAGAGGCAGTAAGACGATTCATAGATCTGTTTTTCCAATTCCTATTTTTTAGATCTTTTTGTGGCTATTTTTTAAAAAGATATTTTTTTTAAGAACACTGTTAAGCCAAGTTGTTGTAAGTATCAACTGGCAGCTCAAATACTTCTGCTAATCCACTATCAGAAATATAATTCAACTGAATGGTTTCTGCCTCATTAAAATTTAAATAAGCGTCATGCTCACTCATCTCATGTGATTCTGAAACTAACATTGTGTCTAAGAATAGGTCAACTTCTGTCTTAGAAAACACCTCTTTAGCAACTGTATCTTGGTTTGTTATTTCAAAAAGCGAACCTTTAGTACTTGAAAAATTTATACCAAATATATAGGCAACTTCCTGATAATCTTCAAGGTCATATGTGCTTGAAAAGTTAGTAGAGCCTATTGAACTCGTTAGGTTCTTATTTTCACCAACCAAAAGGCCCACCTCAACCAATTGGTTGCTCTGTCCGTTTTGCAAATCAAAATGGCTTAAACTTAATACTTCGCCAATATCATCAAACCAAAGTCCATCTTTTATAGTTTTATTATTCAGGCTGATGGAATTTATGCCAATATCTGGCAAAGAATATAGTTCATTTTGCAGGGATACCCCGTCGGAATCCTCATCCTTCCAAATCAGTATATCATCAAACCGACTGTCGTCAGCGTTTATCAAACCATCTGCATTGGAATCAAAACTAGTAAGAGAATCCATGCCGCTCTTCCAAGACTCCCCGTTAAAATGTTCTGAAAATAGTTCGGTGATATCATCAATTGTGCCATTATTATTTCGGTCAAAGGCTAATACACCGTCATCATGCCCAACCCAGCCTAAAGGGTTGAGATTAATACTTGGTGACATACCAAAGGATAGACCGTTAGTGGCGATTAGCTCAATTCCATCGCCGTCAAGGTCCAATACCACAGGATCGACTGTGCTAGAGACACTTACTGTGCTAGTGACAGGCTAGCTATCTAACTCCCCATCATGAACAAGATAAGTCAAGGTTCTGGCTAATGTTGAGGGGGTTGCACTGGTATTTTGAAATTGAACTGATTGGAGAGCCGTCTCGTATTTATCAATTCCATCCAGCCCGCTAAAGGTCATGGTTCCCGTAGCTGCATCAAAGGTTCCGGTAATATTATCTGTTAGATCATCGGTAAAAGTGAGACTATCGAAACCTACCTGGTAGTTTCCGGTTATGGATACACTGGCTTGAGTTAGGGTGCTGCTGTCCAAGTCGTTGAGAGTCAATACATTGTTAACATCTACTGGGCCCAACCCTTGGGTAAAGTTGGCTGAGTAGGTTGGAGTATTATTTATCCAAACACGGTTGGGATCATTAACAGAGTTGGCATCAAAGACATCCAGGTCACCATCACCATCTAAGTCGGCAAGTTTTACGCCACCCATGGTCCATCCATTGCCAATATTCAATCCACTGTCACTGAAATTTCCTAAGCCATCGTTGAGCCAGATTTTGTTGGGTTGATCACTACTATTTCCAACGAAGGCATCCAGATCCCCATCACCATCCAGATCCCCAAGATCAACGACTTCACTGGCAGAACTGCCCAAGGATTGTCCAGTATCGGAAAAGACTCCATTGCCATCATTGAGTAAAACTTGGTTGGCACCGTATACGTTAACGACAAAAGCATCAATGTCAGTGTCTCCGTCTAAGTCACCCAAGGCAACATCCATATTGGCAACAGTAGTGGGAAGTGAGAGGTCTACTTCACTAAACGTACCAAGGAAATCACCACTTTCATCAACCCCATCATTGAGATAGACTTGGTCATCCTGACTCTCGTTGTGCCGATTTGATATATAAAAGTCGATAAAACCATCACCATTTAAATCGCCAACATCCACACCATGACTGTGGGTCGAGTATGCAAAAGTTTGATTGCTTTTTGTAAACCCGCCGGACCCATCGTTAAAATGGACTGTATCCGGCGCATTGTAGTTGGCTGAGACAAAATCAAGGTCATTATCGTTGTCAAAATCGGCTACCGCAATAGCATAACTGTTAGGTGCAAAGACATCCTGGCCATCAGAGGGAAGATTTCCATTTGTATCGGAAAGGTAGAGTAAGACTCCTCCAGGTGAAGCAGACCCTGAGGAAGATTCCAGAATATCCAAATAACCATCCCCGTTGGCATCGAATATGACAGCATCATTACTTTGTGCATCTTTGGAGAAATAGTGATCGCTGACTACAAACTGACCTTTACCATTATTTAGATAGATCTTGTTTTTGTCGCCGTGGTTGCCATCATTACCAACAAATGCATCAATATCTCCATCACCATCCAAATCTCCAAGAGCAATAGCCTGACTCCATGCGTCTCCCAAAGACTGCCCGTTACTGGTGAAAACTGGTTTCGCAATTGGATTAATCACAGGAGCATCATTTATAGGCGAAACATTAAAAGTGAAGGTGTTTGGATCAGAACTGTAGTCGCTACCATCGTTTACTTTAAACTTAAAAGTGCTGTATCCCGTACCACTTGCATCAGCTACCGGATTAAACTTTAAATTTCCTGCGGTAATATCTTCTAAGGTAATAACCTTGTTTGAGGTCACATCACTACCCGATAGAGTCAAACTGCCTGCTGATTCCAGGGAAGTGATTTTAATTTCTGTCAGTGTTCCTCCATCAATATCATTAATGGTAAAATCAGCTACGCTGAAGGTATACGTAATATCTTCATCTATAGTTTGTGTTTTGTCACTTGATGTTGGCAGGTCGTTTACCTGAACAATATTAATAATACTGGTAACAGGTGCGCTGCTGATATTACCGTCACGTACAGTAAATGTGACTGTCCTTGCATCCAAGTTAGGGTTGTCGCTGTCGTTCTGAAAGTATACTGACCTTAGAGCAGCTTGATAATGCGATATGGAGTCAACTCCAGAGAGAGTAATGATTCCTGAATCTACTTGGGAAAGATCCGCATCAATATTATCTGTATCAATATCGACAAACGAAATCGTGTCATGGTCGGTCTCAAAATTGGCGGTAATTGATATGGTTGCACTTGTAATGGAATCATTTTCCACATCACTCAAGCCAATCAGTTCATTGATGATAATGGCGTCGGTATTTTCAGTATATTTAGATGAGGCAGTCTCATTTATCCAAATTTTGTTGGGATCATTAACAGAGTTGGCATCAAAGACATCCAGGTCACCATCACCATCTAAGTCGGCAAGTTTTACGCCACCCATGGTCCATCCATTGCCAATATTCAATCCACTGTCACTGAAATTTCCTAAGCCATCGTTGAGCCAGATTTTGTTGGGTTGATCACTACTATTTCCAACGAAGGCATCCAGATCCCCATCACCATCCAGATCCCCAAGATCAACGACTTCACTGGCAGAACTGCCCAAGGATTGTCCAGTATCGGAAAAGACTCCATTGCCATCATTGAGTAAAACTTGGTTGGCACCGTATACGTTAACGACAAAAGCATCAATGTCAGTGTCTCCGTCTAAGTCACCCAAGGCAACATCCATATTGGCAACAGTAGTGGGAAGTGAGAGGTCTACTTCACTAAACGTACCAAGGAAATCACCACTTTCATCAACCCCATCATTGAGATAGACTTGGTCATCCTGACTCTCGTTGTGCCGATTTGATATATAAAAGTCGATAAAACCATCACCATTTAAATCGCCAACATCCACACCATGACTGTGGGTCGAGTATGCAAAAGTTTGATTGCTTTTTGTAAACCCGCCGGACCCATCGTTAAAATGGACTGTATCCGGCGCATTGTAGTTGGCTGAGACAAAATCAAGGTCATTATCGTTGTCAAAATCGGCTACCGCAATAGCATAACTGTTAGGTGCAAAGACATCCTGGCCATCAGAGGGAAGATTTCCATTTGTATCGGAAAGGTAGAGTAAGACTCCTCCAGGTGAAGCAGACCCTGAGGAAGATTCCAGAATATCCAAATAACCATCCCCGTTGGCATCGAATATGACAGCATCATTACTTTGTGCATCTTTGGAGAAATAGTGATCGCTGACTACAAACTGACCTTTACCATTATTTAGATAGATCTTGTTTTTGTCGCCGTGGTTGCCATCATTACCAACAAATGCATCAATATCTCCATCACCATCCAAATCTCCAAGAGCAATAGCCTGACTCCATGCGTCTCCCAAAGACTGCCCGTTACTGGTGAAAACAGGAGCGGGAGCCCTAGCCAGAACAGGTGCATCATTTACGTTGGTAACATTTATAGTAACCGTGTTGGCTTCCGTACTAAACGCAGTACCATCAGATACCGTAAATTTAAAAGTGTCATAGCCATCACCACTAGCTTGTGCAACTGAGCTAAAGCGGAGCTTGTTTGCCTCAATATCCTCGGCTGTAATAACCTGATTCAAGGTGACATCTACCCCATTAAGGGTAAGTCTTCCTACCGTTTCAAGCTCGGTGACCTTAACAGAAAGAAGCTCATCTCCATCAACGTCATCATAGTTAAAATCATCAATTGTAAATATATGCGCTACATCTTCATCGGTGGTAATGGTACTGTTTGATGCTGTAGGGGTATCGTTATTTCTGGCTATTTCAAACAGATGCTCAATTGTTTTAGTGCTTCCTCTGCTATCGGTAACAGATAGCTCAACTGTCCTATCTGTAGTATCAGGGTTTTCATCGTTATTGTTGGTATAGGTGATACTCTGTAAGGCTGTGGTGTAGGCTGTTGTTGATGCTGTTCCGGTGAGGGTTATTGTTCCCGTAGTTTCATCAAATGTACTACCTACAATACCCAGCATATCAGTAAACGTTATGGTGTCTTCATCACTATTAAAACCATCGGTTAAGGTTACAGTAACCGAGTGAATATCGTCACCTTCGGTATCTGTTAAAGTCATACCGGAAAAAATTGTTTGCGCACCACTGCCTTCTTCATATAATGAGAGAGGTAGCTCATTATGAACCCGTTCAAAAAAGGCGAGGGTGCTATCACCTTTAAACCCTATTAGTAAGTCTTCGCTACCATCACCATTTAGGTCTCCTGCGCTAATTGAAAAACTGTTATAGTTAACAGGGGCTATGCTATCTACATTGGCAAGGTTAAAAGGGCTGGTAACTGGATCGGCAAAGACAGGGGCCTCTTTTGTTCCGGTATTTTCGTAATAGTAGAAATCACCTGACATTCCACCGAGAAAAATATCAAAATCTCCATCTAGATCCACATCAACAAACTCAAGATCTGTCCAATTGATAGGCATATCCAAGCCGAAAGGGTTGGTTTGGGAAGTGCCAAACTGCGGTAACTCATCGGTTCCTTCATTTTCGAAGTAGGTGAAAACATAGGTTCCTGGATGCCACATACCCGACATAAGGTCTAAATCCCCATCATTATCCAGGTCTGCCAAACTAGGAGTGTTATAATAGCCTATGTCTGTGGTTCCAAAAGCGTAGCTTATTTTGCTGCCAAATTGAGGTGCGGTTGGCCCCCCTGTGTTGGGTTGATAAAAAAAGTAACCATCACTTCCTCCTGTCAACACATCTAAGTTGCCATCGCTGTCTAAATCTATGAACGTTGGAAAGTTGTAGGTATAGGTACTGTTTTTTTGCAAACCAAATGGGTTAAGAACCCCATCAGCATAAGTAGGGTTTGTCGCGCTTCCGGTATTTTCATAATAGTGATAACTGCCATCATCAAGACCGATTATAATATCTAAATCAAGGTCTCCATCTAAATCGACAATGGATGCAACCGGGCTGTTTCTCCCTTGGATATCTATACCGAATGGGTCCAGCACCGGGTCTTTAAATTGTATAACAGGTGATGATATCACAATGACCGGAGCATCGTTTACCTCATCAACATTTATAGTAACTGTATTGGCTTCGGTACTAAATTCAGTACCATCGGATACCATAAAATTAAAATGGTCATAGTCAACCCCGCTGGCCTCTGGGGCGGAGGAAAATTGTAGCTTTCCAGCCTCAATATCTTCGGCAGTAATTACCTGGTTAAGAATAACATCTGCCCCGTTAAGGGTTAGGCTGCCTACGGTTTCAAGCTCGGTGATTTTTACCTCAAATAGTTCATCTCCTTCCGGGTCTTCAAAATTAAAATCATCAACAGAAAAAATATGTGCCTCATCTTCATCAATGGTTAAATCACTAACCAAAGCGGTTGGTAAATCATTAACTCCAACTACATTAATTCCCTGTATCCCAGATGAGACAGCTTCTAGACCATCAACTTCTGAAAACGTTGAAAATGTAACGATACGAGATGTTGTATCTGGATTGTCCAAATCACTGTTGCTGTAGGTAACCGAACTAAGAGCAGTGGCATAATCATTTAAAGAGGCAGCACCGGTAAGAGTGAGAGTGCCTAAAGCTTGGTTAAAATCACTGCCTTCAATACCCAGCATGTCTGTGAAGGTGAGAATATCCTCATCTTTATTATAACCGGAAGATATCTTTATGGTTGCCGAATTAATAGTTTCTATTACAGGGTCGGTTATTGTCAGACTCTGGATAATATTCTCAGGTTCACTACCTTCGGTATATTCAATAGTAGAAAAAGGTGAAGAGTTGTCTTCAAAATAGCCAAATTTACCATCCCAAAACCCCAACATTATGTCTGGGTTACCATCGGCGTTTAAATCAGCAATGGATACAGAACTTCTATAGCTGTTGGTTGGGTGAAATTCATCAATTGACGGTAGATCAAACGGGCTAGTTACGACACTCCCAAAATTGGGGTTAGAGGCATCCCCAATATTTTCATAGTAATAGATGGACTTAGGGCTATTTCCGGGTCCTCCACCAACCATCAATATGTCCAGGTCTCCATCATGGTCCAAATCCTCAAGGTCTATATCGTTGTAGTCTACCGCATACCCCAAACCAAATGGGTTAGATACCGGGGCCTTAAAGGAGAATGTCCCGGCAAGATCCTGATCATCATCCACAAAGGTATTTTCAAAAAGACGGGGTGTATTGTCAGAACCTGAGATAAGGTCAAGGTCGCCGTCGTTATCAATATCGGCAAATACCGGGGCACTGCGATTGCCAATATCTGTTAAGTCATCAAGAAATGAGTGGCTTGTTGAGTCTCTTTGGATAAAATAAGGGTTTGATTCGTCACCGATATTCTCAAAGAAGAAAAACTTCCCACTGTTACCAGCAAAAACATCAAAATCTGTGTCATTATCAATATCTACAAACTGGACAATAGTATCACCAGGAAAAGAGGTTAAACCGAACGGGTTTTTTAATCCTGGACTACTGAAATCAGGATTTTCAGTAGTTCCCGTGTTGATAAAATAATAGAGGTCTCCCGAGTTGCCTCCCATAAGAATATCGAGATCTAAATCACCGTCTAGGTCGGCAAAATCAAGGTCGATGTTGTAGTTAGACTCAGGTAGTACCAGATCAAAAGGAGCGGGTACTAAAGGTTGTGAAAATTGCGTTGTAGAAGCAGAAAAAGTTAAAGTAGGGCCCTCTGCCGTATCTGCCATATTAACAGTTATGGTTTGCACATCTTGGGCATATGC
This sequence comes from Magnetococcales bacterium, assembly GCA_015231305.1. GTDB lineage: Bacteria > Pseudomonadota > Magnetococcia > Magnetococcales > JADFYX01. The sequence continues at coordinate 15,316 of JADGBW010000074.1, forward strand.
ATTGCCGTTGTGTACTTGAAACTGAAAACTATCGTATGCATCTCCACTACCATCAGGGGCAGAAATATAGGTTAATTGTCCAGCTATAATATCAGCAGCTAATATCTCCTGGTTCAGCTCAACATCCTCACCATTTAGCTGTAATTGACCAACTGACTCTAAATTGGTGATCTTTATCTTGGTAAGCAGATCCCCATCTGGGTCGATAAATTTGAAATCATCAATCTTTAAGACATAGGCAATATCCTCTTTAGCCAAGACTGTTACATCTAAGTCAATAGGGGGAATTTCCACTTCTGTTATGTTTAGAGAGAAGGTGGATGGGGAGCTAAAATCTTTACCATTGGAGACTTGAAATTGAAACGAAACATTATGGATGCCATCAATGCTGTTATCGGCCATAAATTTTAAGGAGCCAATATCAGATATAGGGATTGTTTGTCCTGTTGTGACTAGTTGCTCGTTGAAAGTTAGCTGTCCAGATGTTGGTAGCGAGCTAATTTTGACCGAATGAATTGCATTGTTGCTTGAGTCTGTGTAGGCAAAAGTGGTCTCATCAAATATAAAGACGCTATCTTCCTGTAGACTGGCGTTTCCATCAGCACTGCTTGGGGGTTGTGATACTGTATTGGGTACAGGAGGAGGTGGTTTGCCAATTCTACTCATACTGGCAGAAAAATGCGACCAAGCAGCATATTCCGACACCAACGATTTATTTGGTGCTACTTTGGCGACAAGAACATTTGCCTGAGACTCAAAAGAGGCTGTTGGAACATCTAGGTTAACAACAGTGTTTACAGCCTCAGAGCGGACAGCTTCAGTAATTGTAATACCGTTATCGGGGTTGCCGTCATCGTCTAGGGTTTGCAGCAGGCGAATTATATTAGTGACATAATCACTGCTTGATCCACTAAACGAGCTAGGTGTTAAAGTATCGCTGGCGACTGAGGAGCCAATAGTAATACCGCCAATTGAAAAGGTGACTGTATCACCAGCTTTATAATCAAAATATCCGTTTGCATCTGTCACTCCACTTAAACCGCTGGATGATACATAACTAACACCTCCCACTGCACTGTCGACAAAAACACCAGAATAGGTAGGTTCGGCTACTGTTACTACCTCACTGTTGTTGTCAGTTTGAGTGGTATCAACCGTTGAAACAACATCTTGTGAGTCTGTGACAGTAACCGTAGTTTCGGTGGTATCGAGCTGAGTAGTAGATTCCTCATCTTTAGTTGTTGTAGTATAAGTTGTAGGATAAAACGTAATAGTGGAACTATCAGTAAGATAGCTGGTAGTACTGGTATCAATGGTGCTTGTCTCTTCAATTACCACTACTTCTGGTGCGGTATACACTGTAAATAAATCACTTGTTTGCTCACTACTGTCGGTAATTAAGCTTGAAATTTGTTCGACTGTGCTAGTTTCGGTTTCTACAACAGTTGAGTCTGAGAGATAGATACTTTCATTGAGGACATCGGACTCTATGGCTGAGTTTACTGTTTCGGAATCGCTTATAGTTTCAGTTGTTGTTATTTCTACAATTTGTTCATTGGTCTGTGCATCTAGCTGGGTGGTTTCAGAAACTGTATCCATTTGAGTTTCAGCAGTTTCCTGAATAGCCTCGGTAGCTTCTGGCTCTGCGTCTGACTCTGCAATATTTACTGTTTGGGTTGTATTTTCTCCCACTTCCTCAGCTTCAGCTTCTACTGAGTTTTCTGCCGTGGCCTCAACCTCATCTTCGTTTTCTCCATTAGCCTCAGCCAAGCTTTCTCCATTAGCTTCAGCTTCATTTTCTCCCACAGATTCTGTTTCAGCCTCAGCTTCATTTTCTCCCACAGGTTCTGTTTCAGACTCAGCTTCATTTTCTCCCATAGACTCTGCTTCAGCTTCTGCCTCTGCTTCAGCCTCTGCCTCAGCATCAGTTTCTGCCTCAGACTCTGCCTCTTCTTCAGTCTCTACATTACCTTCAGTTTTACCTTCACCTTCACCTTTACCTTCACCTCCTGCATCCATACTGATTGACCCGTAAGTACCTATTGAGTAACTTGCGAACAAACAGGTCTTCTTGCAAACAACCAGTAACTTAGTATAAACAGGTTTAATCTAATATAGACTCGACTTTTCAAAGCTTAAAAAACGCTATAAACCATCCTACAACCCAAACAAGCAATGAAATGATAGATTATTGTAATATTAAAAGAATTCATCAGGAAAAAACGTGTATTGGCAGGACACCAATGGGCACTTTAAATAATTGAAAAGAGATTAGAGAAAGTTAAAAGCTTTACCCAAATCTAACCTGACAGATACTTTCTTAAAAAAGGCAACTGTCATTTAAAGCTTAGGCTACTACATAAATATAAATTATTGCTTTTAGCTGAAAAATATAGGGTTAGCCACATTTACAACAACCCCTGTATGCATTCTGCCGCTATTTCAGGACCATTAAAAGGTGGAGGTTTTGGAGGCTGTTTCTGTAGTAGTTCTGTAATAGTGTCACACCATTCCCCTGAACGAAAACTGTTTGAATCTATCTCCTTGGCTCGGTTATTTTTTTGCATCCAACGGCCTATTATCTTTTCATCAGGAAATTTACCGCGACATACATAAATATATGGCACACTATCAACAGCAGCTGCCACTGACATACCGTAACCTGGCTTGCTTACTATGCAATCTACTGAAGCTGAAATTGTACGAAAAGGCCAGCCACCAAGCCAACTTATAGAATGTAAGTGAGCATAACCTTTTGGTGTTTCACAATCTAATAACCAATGAAACTGTTTGTTTTTTTTAAGGTTTTCTATTGGCAATGTATGTGATGGTATCCCCCCAAGGCTAACAAGCACCACTGGGCGTTGGTCATTATATGATAGCTTTAAATCACGTCGTAACTCATCTTTTTTAATATTGCCTTTAACTGTTAATGGAGGAATTGATTTCCAGGCTGGAAAAGTATCACCCATTATGGATGGCTCAGGTAGAAGAGCGATGGTAGCCTTAGCGTAAGAACTACGCATCTTTTTCCACCAAGAAAGTGGCTCACTGTTTTCGAGAGGAAAATAAGCAGCTAAAACATGGTCCCAACTCAACGATGCAATTGCTACAGAAGGTATACCAATTTTATTAGCTGCCTCAATAGGAAGATATGGTATATCAGATAGAACTAAATCAGCTCCAAATGATACAATATCATCTATCTCCTGCTCCAGCCTGTTTTGCCAATTAGCATGGAACTCTCGCAATGCTGTTGCAGTAGAGGACAAATCAACTTTCAATGGGTCTGGCTGAACCAGCCCGATATCCTGTTGACGATATATATGAGGGTACGAAAATGCAAACAACCATCAATTAGCTTTTGTGGAATAGATCCAGCCAAAAATACTTCCAACTCTAAAAGCTCCTTACTCAATTGGTTGAGTATAGGATATACTTGAGAAAAATGTCCAAAACCATGCCCTGAAAAAGCACACCATATCTTCTTATTCGCCATTTAGCAGTATCCTAAAAATTTTTACGTA
>JADGBW010000075.1 GCA_015231305.1 Magnetococcales bacterium
AAACGCTAATTTTTTTTTAAATATTTGATTTTAAAGGTTTTTTTAAATGTTAAGAAAATGTGACATTTCGACACTCTGACTTTCTTTAATTTTTTCAACACATTTATATATGTATTAAAGTTAAATGTAGTTTATCCATATGATTTTCTTTGCTATTTGATTTTCACTTTGCTTTAACATAATATTTATCAAAATTTCGTTAATTTTTTCTGTGAGTGGCTATGTTAAATTCTCTTAAAACTATCAACCTTCAGGCATGTGTCGGCCCAGTTTTTTCTACTTATATATCTCCAGGTGAAATAGTTTTTATTACTGGTTCTTCTGGCTGTGGTAAAAGTTTGTTGCTAAGAGCAATTGCAGATTTAGATGAACATAAAGGAGAGGTCAGATTTAATAACCAATTAGCAAAGGACACCCACCCTACTATATGGAGAAAACAGGTTGGCTATCTTCCGCCAACAAGTTTTTGGTGGAATGATGTAGTAGCAGGTCATTTTGCAAAACCAGAAGATTCTTTGCCTCATATGGCAGCGTTAGACCTACCTAAAGAGGCTATGGACTGGTATCTATATCGAATGTCTACTGGCGAGAAACAACGCATGTCTATTGTAAGAATGTTAAGCAACCAACCAAAAGCACTGTTGCTAGATGAACCAACAGCTAACCTGGACCCTAAAACCACCCAATCTGTAGAGTCTATGATTATCAACTATACTAAAAAACACAGCAGTTCTGTAATTTGGGTTAGCCATGATTTAGACCAAGTAAAAAGAGTTGCCCATAGACACTTTGTAATAGATGGTAAACAGATAACTGAGCAACCATTATGAACATTATATCTCTTGGCCCAACAGAGCTTGCTTTAGCTTCACTGCTTATTATTGCCCTAGCAGTTATTTCAATAATTCAAAAGCTTGGACTTGCTCAGAAACTTCTTATAGCTGCTGTACGAACAGCAATCCAACTCACCTTAGTAGGTTTTATATTAAAAGCTCTTTTTGAAGCTTCTGATCTTCTTTGGATATCTGTTGTTGCTTTTATTATGCTTAGCATCGCAGGTAGAGAAGTTATGTCTAGGCAGGAGCGGCGATTTTCCGGTATATGGGGGTTTGGGATTGGTACAACCTCAATGTTTTTATCATCTTTTATAATAACCCTTATAGCCCTGCACTTTATAGTCACCCCTACTCCATGGTATACACCACAATATGCAATACCGATGTTAGGCATGATGCTAGGCAACACTATGAACAGCATCTCTTTAGGTTTAGATAAGCTGACACACGAAGCTTGGCGAGAAAAAGGCACTATTGAAGCAAGGCTTCTTATGGGGCATAGCTGGCAAGAGGCAATACTTCCATTTCGCAGAGCTGCAATACGTACAAGCATGATACCCACCATCAATGCAATGGCTGCTGCTGGCCTAGTTAGCCTGCCAGGCATGATGACAGGGCAGATTTTAGCAGGAAACCCTCCGCATGTTGCAGTTAAATATCAAATTTTAATAATGTTTATGATAACAGCAGGTGCAGGTTTTGGAGCTATGCTAGCTACATGGTTAGGGGCAAAAAGGTTGTTTGATGATCGCCATAGGCTCAGGTTAGACCGCCTTCACCCACCACAATCATAGCTTTTTTACAAAAAATAGATATTTTATCTCCAGCTTAAACAGCTAAAAAATCTATAATACATACTGTTTTTTTTAAAATTAATGGCTTGTTTTACCTAGGCTTGGTTAATATGCGCTATATCTTAATTTTGCTGATTTTTATTTCTGGCTGCACCATCCACAAAAATAAAGAAATAGACCCTAAGAAACTAATTAGTTCTGTTAAGCTTAATTCTGTACAAAAAAAAGATATTATTAAACAAAACCTACCTGCCAAAAAAAAACAAACTGTAGAAACAATGACAGCAACGCAAAAAAAGTTGTTAGAGTTATACCAAAACAAAATAATATCAAAAGAGGACTACAACAAAGGGTCGGCCAAGCTAAAAAAAGAAATTAAAAACAAAGATAAAAATTTAACATTGGATGATGCAGACAGGTTGCACAAATCTGCTGTTAAACTCAGTAAATTGGCTTACGCAAAACCAGCAATAAAAAGTAGTGAAGAAGAACTTAGCTGGCAAAATTATGATCGTAGCCCTTGGTATATTTCAAACTCGTTTACAGGGATAACAGGAGCATATAGCGGCTCTTCTCAACGGGATAAGTTCTATTCGTTAGGGTTTACTTTTAGTGGCGAATACTTAGAAAGCAGAGGATTTACAGTCGGCTATACAAATTCAACAGTTGTATTTAAAGATGGAGTAGACTCTACCCGCCAGAATGAATTTTTTGTTGGTCTACATAAAAATTTCAACCGAGATGGTATTCTAGGTACTTTCGATTTACGCCTTAATAGCCACTATATTACAAATAATGATAGCAGTGGCGATTCTGATAAAGTAAAAGTATTAGCCCCTTTACTATCTTATATAAGCTATAAAAAATCATATTATTTAGATTTGGGCTACGCTTTCTCTCTTTATCAAAATAGTCTATCAGTAAATCAATTAAGCCCTACAATTGGCTTTGCTTTTAATAACTCCAGTGACTGGTTACAGTTACGCGGATATTTTATTTTTCCTTCAAATAACCAACGTGCAGCAGGTATAGAAAATACAAAAGCTTTACAAGGCAAATGGACCCATTGGTTTGCCTTAAACAACACCTCAAGACCAAATACTTTAAGCCTGTCTGCTATGCTAGGTGAAAGAATATATTCAGTAGATTTTGACAGCCTATCAGTTTATAACCTTTCCGATGTGCAAAAAGGCTCAGTTGCCATTGATATATCTTGGAAGTTAAACAAATCCACAGATTTAATATTACATGCAGGCCATGACCTTTACGAAAATGTAACGATTTCAGAAAACTATAGCAGCACTACTGCTGTACTTTCAATTTCCAAAGAGTGGTAAATTAATGAAAACCTACTTGCAAAATTTGTTAGTTACCATGGTGCTGTTTTTAATTATAACAATAACAATGGTAGCAGACCCACACAACGCTATAGGCAGTGAAAAGCAGCCTAAGCCTGTATCGCCTTGGAGTCTCTCATACAAATTAGAGGCAAAGAAAAATTATAAACAAGCAGAAAAGGCCATTACCTATTATATAAAAGATATAAAAACAAGAGAGCTTGCCGTAATGCGCATAGCTTGGCTTGCATATCTTCAGGGCGATTATAATAAAGCAATAAAAGGTTATAATCAGGCGTTAGATATAAACCCCCAATCTATAAATGCTAAACTTGGCTTAACCCTACCTTTAATAGCACAAAAACGCTGGCGAGAAACTCGAAATGAACTCAATGCCCTTCTTAAAATCTCTCCCTGGAACTATACCGCTCACCAACGCCTTTTAGTTATAGACGAGGCTGAAGCCAAGTGGAAAAGCATGACCAACCATGCCAAAACTTTATCAAAAAAATTCCCCAACGATCCCACAGCACTGGTATATCTAGCCCGAGGTTATGCATGGCAAAAAAAACCAAAAGAGGCTATAGACGCATATAACAAGGTATTATTGTTGGTTCCTGGACATTATGAGGCTACTTACTACATTAAAAAACATAGTAAAAATAATGATGGTTGATTTTATTATGAGGTAATTATCCTAGAAATTGCTTTATGTGGTGTTGTAAAAACTAGCAAATATTAGTCTACAAACTCATAAAGCAGTTTAATCTCTTTTTCCCAAATTGTGCTATCGATAGTCTCTAATATCAGGGGAATTTCCTCTAGTGCAGGGTCGTTCATTATTAAACGAAAAGCATCTAAACCAATTTTACCTTCACCTAGACTATGATGACGGTCTACCCTGCTGCCTAAATCTGGTTTAGAATCATTTAAATGCATACCACGCAGATATTTAAAACCTACCACTTGGTTAAACTTATCCATTGTTTGGCGATATGTATCGATGGTTCTAATATCATAACCTGAAACAAATGTGTGGCAGGTATCAAGACACACCCCTACCCGGCTTTTGTCTTCAACTTTATCGATTATCTGGGCAACTTGCTCGAAAGTATGACCCATGTTAGAACCTTGCCCAGCGGTATTTTCTATAACAGCTGTCACCCCTTGCACTTGGTCTAATGCTTGGTTAAGTGATTCAGATATCAAAGTCAAACACTCATCTTCAGATATTTTACGCAGGTGACTGCCTGGGTGAAAGTTTAGACAGGTTAAACCCAAAAGCTGACAACGCTGTAACTCATCTATAAATGCGTCTAAAGACTGTTTGCGTTTGTCATTATCGGGGTTGCCTAAATTTATTAAATAGCCATCGTGTGGCAGTACATCACTTGTACGATAGCCACTGCTCTCCATATTTTGCAAAAATGCATCTATTTGTGCTGTCTCAAGAGGCTTAGCCTGCCATTGTCGTTGATTTTTAGTAAACATAGCGAATGCCTTAGCACCAATAGCAGCGGCATTTAGAGGTGCATTATCAACACCACCAGCAATAGAAACATGTGCACCAACTCGCTTCATGATAACTCCTTGGAAAAAACCAACTTTCACAACACTTTTTAATATATATACAAATCTCTTATAACTGCTAAATCTTTAACGGTGATACTTAAAAAGACAAACTATTATTTCTCAACTTTCAAGAGCCAGACAACACTTTGTCATGTAATTCTCGTTAAAATTTACTGTTATAGGACAACATGGTGTAATTTTTTGGGTTGCCACCCTAGCTAAAAGGGGATAATTGCTTATAGATGTGACACTTTTTTATTAGGAATTGCTTTATATTATGATCGTTAATTCGACCAAAAGATATCCTGACCACATAACTACAATTTAGATAGATATCTGGAGCACACAAGCAGGAATACCACTTATACGGGAAAATGCATAAAAAAGAGTTTTTAACCTATAATCTATTTAGCAAGAAAAAGCATATCTATTTCTTCTTCTTATCTTTTTTGCCCTTCTTATCTTTTTTGCCCTTCTTATCTTTTTTGCTCTTCTTATCTTGTTTATCTTGCTTCACTTGTTTTACTTGCTTCACTTGTTTTTCTTGCTTTTCTTTTATCTTTTTTACTTTTTTTTCTTTTTTTACCTTAGAAGGCTTTCCACTCTTTTTTTGTTTGCTAAATAGCATCTGTTCTTCAAGTTTCTTAGCTGGTAACAACCTCTGCACCATATCTTCCACTACACCACCTTGCAAAAGTTCGGGAGAGCCAGAAGAATCCTCTTCTTGGTACGATGCCTCAGAAACATCAATACTATCCTCCATTTTTGACTCTAGTTTCACCTGCTTTAAAGCACTATTTTTAGTCTTTTTATTCATTTCAGTAACTCTTCCCTGTAATCATGTTACAAACCACTAATTGCTATTCACCAGAATATAAACATTAAACTTACACTAAAATTTATGCAGATCTAATAAATATAGACAACATTAACAAAACAGAGAACACTATAACACTCATTACTAAGCCAGAAGTAGATTCTTTTTTTACAACATCTACTCTTTTCTGAAGATTATTAACTGCAGCACCAGTCTCCTGTCCGCTTATTGTTATATTTCTCACTGTTGACTGGAGGTTGACAATCTCTTTTTGGCTCTGCTGTTTTTCCTCTTCAAGTGCTGCGGGAATAGAATAAAGAGCCTGTTTCATAGCTTGTAATTCTGCCTCAAGAGCAGCAACCCGCATTTCTAGTCCGTTGTTAGGATCAACAGCTACTGCTTCTGGTGCACTTTGGGTATCTGGCATGATAATCTCCACCAATAGCCTTTATTAAAATGATTTGCTATACAATCACACTAAAAAAACACTTTAACTCAACAGGCAACAGTTTTGCAATATTTTAAAACAATCAATAAGTTACTTTAATGGCTTTAGTGAAAATTCATTAATTTATTGTAATAATCAAACCCCTGTTACACCTATATTTCAGTGGTTTCTATTGGCTGCAATAACTGTATCAATATTTTTATAAAGCTTTTTTTATCAATGGGTTTACTTAAATGACCATCACAACCCACCGCATAACTTTTATCAACGTCAGAACGTAAAGCATTGGCGGTAAGAGCAAGAATAGCGGTTCTTGGTTTGTTGTTCTTAAGTTCCCACTCTCTAATTGCTCTTGTTGCCATGTATCCATCCATAACCGGCATCTGGATATCCATCAATACAATATCAAACTGAGAATCTTTATATTTAGCAAGGCCAACCTTACCATTTTCAGCCAAGATCATATCTACATCATAACCTTTAAGAAATGCTTGTATAAGCAGGACATTATCTTCTGAGTCATCAACCACCAACAGTCGCTTTTTGGATAAAGCTGTAGACTTTACATCTACTTTTTTTTCCGGTTTTGTCATAGTAAGGTCTTTTTCTTTCTCAAATTTGTCCAAAACTGCAACTGGTAATGGAATTTCAACCATAAATTGGCTTCCCACCCCCACCTTACTTTCTACCCAAATTTTGCCATTCATCATAGAAACAAATTCTCGACATAAACTCAAACCCAAACCAGATCCCCCATATTTTCTTGTTGAAGAGCTGTCTACCTGAATAAATTGATCAAAAACAGTTTCTAGTTTCTCTTCTGGAATACCAATTCCTGTATCAGAAACTGTAAACCGTAGATAGTCTGGGTCTGGGACACCGTGAGCTTGAGAAATATTGAGATTAATTTCACCGTTAGAAGTAAACTTTACTGAATTACTAAGCAGGTTGACCAAAATTTGCCTGATGCGAGTAGGATCACCTCGGCGTATTGGTGATAAACCAGGGGTAAAAGACTTTAATAATTTAATATTTTTAGAGTCTACCATTACATAGAAAGTACTTAAAATTTCTGAAGTAAGCTCTTGTAGGTCAAAAGGTACCTCCTCTAAAATAATTTGACCAGATTCAACCCTGGATAGATCTAATATATCGTTAATAAGAATTAATAGAGCCTCTCCATTACGCTTTAAAACATGTATGTAGCCTTCTCTTATTTCTGGCGCAAGCCCTCTGTCTGCCAATAGCTCTGTCATACCTAAAATTGCATTCATGGGTGTGCGAATTTCGTGGCTCATAGATGCAAGAAACTCACTCTTTGCCTTGTTGGCACTATCGGCATCTTTTTTGGCTTTCCTATGGGCAGACTCTAAACGAGTTCGCTCTTCAACTTCCCGCTGCAACTCCTGGTTACTACTTTCTAAGTCTTGGGCCATTTGGTTAAATGATTGTATTAACCCTCCAACTTCATCGTTGCTATGAATAGCAACTCTGGTTGACATTCTACCAGCGGCCAAAGATTTAGTTGCCTGATCCAACATTGTTAAAGGTGTGGTTATAGTTCGAGCTAACCACCAAGAAATAAAAATACCAAGAAGAGCAATAATCAGGAAAAACATGAAATATAGTTCCCCAATTTTACGGGCTGGCAATAAAGACTCTTTATGTGGCAGAACTACTACCACAGACCATGGAGTATCTATAACAGGAGCAACAGCAACAACAGCTGGAAACCCAGTTATAAGTGTATTGCCGAAACCTTCCTTTCTGCTAGTTATTTTTTGTACAATTGGGTCTAGTTTTTCCCATGTATCTTGAAAAGAATGAAAAAGTTTAGAATCATCTTTGTGGTAGAGAATGCGCCCACGATCATCAACCAACATAGAAAAACCTGTCTCACCAGGGTTAATAACTGAAAAGCCAGAAAAGAGGTCGAAAAGAGGCAGCTCACCTAAAATAGCCCCACCAAAATCATCGAAGTAGGTCCGCACCACATAGAGCATTCGCAAAACAGGCTTACCCTGCAAACCTTCTAAAACTGGAAAAAAAAGTACTTGATTTGGTTTTTCCTTTGCTATGGAAAATTGTGGAAGATCAGTAAGAGTTGCCACAGGTTTTCCGTCTAATAAACTACCAGTTGCAGACTGAAACTCTACCTCACCTTTTTGGTTAGCAAAAAGTAGGTAAGGAAAAGTATTTTTAAATCGTTGAAAGTGGTAGCTTAAGATATTTTTTTTAAACTCAGTTATATAAGTATCAATTTCACGAGCAGTTACCATCTCTACAAACTGACGACGCATACTGTTTAAACGTTCGTTGATAGTCATAGCCTGAGTTAGTGCTATTAGGCTCATCTCATCTTGCTGTACCTGTTTCATTTCAGAAGACAGTGTCACATAGCCAACTATAGCCATAGCTGCTGATACAAGTGCGACCAAACCTACCAAAGCAAAAGCAATTTTTTTACGAATTGTTAACATCTAAATATTAAAATCCTGGCGACAAGCCGCCTATAATAGGGTAAACACCGATTTTTTTCATAAAACTTCTAATTTTAGGGGTAAACATATAGCGGATAAATTTCTTTTCCCAACCAGAAACTGACTTTTTAGCAACTAATTCAAAGTACAGTATATAGGGATATTCACCAGAAACAACAGCAGACTCAGTAGGTGCATTACCATCAATTGTTAACACTTTCAAGCCAGCCCCTAATGCAATAGAGAGAGGTAGGTATCCTATAGTAAAGGGATGTTTTGCAACAGCTTTAGCAGCAGTTGTTGTGTTATAATATTTTTTACCGACATTTAAATCATTACGCCATCTTGGAAAATTTTTACTAAGTACCAGTAATGAAGAGTCACCGTGCTCTCTATCTACTACATATATTTTGTGATCTACCCCTCCCAGCTCAGACCAATTTTTAATTTCACCTGAGTATATGCCTAATACCTCGCGGGAGGTTAAATTGTCTATTCCTGTTACAGAAGGATGTACAGCAAAAACTATTGGGGATATGGCAAAAGGAATTGAGATTAATCCTTCGCGTTCGCGTTTTTTAATGGGCCTTGCAGTCCTGGCTAGTTGAGCCACCCCTTTTTTAAGAGCTAAAATTCCACCACCTGACCCAATACTATCAGGCACATAAACTATAATGCCTTCTGATTGGTTATCGGTTTCAAAACGTTTAGCCACATGACGAAGCAGAGATTGGCTGTCACCTGTACCAGCAATAATAAATGAATTAGCTTGATCGTGCTTTCCAGAACTTGGCTCGTGGGCAAAAGATAGTTCACCTAAAAAAAACATAGAGATGAATAACAACCCAAAAATTAATTTGCAGGTAAGAATGTTAAATATTCTACTCATAAATCAAAAAATACTAACCTAACATTAAGAAAAATAACTTAATAAAATTCCTGCTTATAGCTGTTGAGTCTGCTCACTTATAATATCTATTTAAGGATTATATACTAAATTTAGAATACAGTGTTATTAGAAAATATTAGAAGCCAGCTACTACACAAAACTATTTTTTAGAATTTAAAAAGTATCTATCAGCAGACAGCTTATCGGATGGGCGGTTGATATTAAAAAATGGATCTTGATCTTCTGTTTCAACAGTAAAGTCTAGTTTTATATGTTCTTGTTGTAAAAACCAATCATGGAGCTTTAACTTTTGAGAGTCTAAAGCTGCACTCAGCTTTGGCAACACAGAACGAGGCCAAAGTGCAACAACAGGATGCAGACGTAAAAAACTTTTAGCAACAACTGGAACATCTCTACCTTGGGCACTCTGACACATTTTTTTTGCTAAATCTTGCGGAAAAAATGGTGTGTCCACTGGTACTGAAAGTAACCAATCAGCTTTATGGCTAAGAAATGCAGCTTCAATACCCGCCAAAGGACCAAAAGACCCTTTACGCTTATCTGCAATTACCTGTGAATTAAAACTGGAAAAACGTGAGGGATCACCGTTAGCACTTATAACAACCTCCCCCACTTGTAAAGCCAGCTTATCATAAACATGAGCAATAAGGGGTTTGCCAGCAAGTTTTAAAAAAGATTTTTCCTGTTTGTTCATGCGCCAAGAAAGACCACCAGCCAAAATTAAACCAGTAATTGAAGAAGGATTAAGAGGTGAAGATTGAGACATTTGTTAAGTAGGCCTTTAACCCAAATTTTACAATTGGCTGTACATTATTGGTTCAGCATATTTTTGTTTCTGGTGAAGCAAAATAAATCGTAATCACATTGTTAATGGTGTGACTGCGTTATGATATGCAAGTTGAACCAAAAGTTGGTACTAGTTAAGTATAAATAACTACCTAATATATGTTTGACTACTGAAAAATAAATTTTTTTAAAACCTGAGCAGAATCAGAACCTGCTGTTGAAAACCCAGAATGATGGCTGCCAGAAGACTTATAAAAAGTTTTAGGTTCGTTGGCTGCTGCAAACAGTTTTTCCCCATGAGTAAATGGAATTATATCATCATCTATGCTGTGGATAATCAATACAGGTACTTTTATCTGTTTGATATTCTTAAGGTTGGGATATTTAATATGAGCCATCATACGTACGGGTAAATAGGGGTATATCTCTGCTGCAACATCAGGTACCGAAGTAAATGTTCCCTCTATAACTAGCTTTGCTGGGGGATGTTTTACTGCTAACCCGGTAGCTACCCCACCACCTAAAGAGTGACCATAAAATATTATTCTGGAAACAGGAATATTTTTCTTATCCCGTAAAAACTGCCATGCAGCCTCAGCATCAGCTTGGGTTCCTTCTTCTGAGGGATGGCCTTCACTTAAACCATAACCACGATATTCCAACAAAAACACCCCCATCCCCAAAGAATGAAAAAGTTTTACATGGTCATAGGCTTCTGAAATATTACTTGCATTACCGTGGAAAAAAAGCACAACAGGATTTTCATCACGTCCCGGAATCCACCAATTTGTAAGGGTGTGACCTGCACTTTTTAGTAGTACTGTATCATACTCCATCCCCCACTCTTTTGGGGTTTGTATATGGCCTTTTGGTGGATGGTAAACTTGAGAGTTTTGTGAAAAATATAAATAAGCAGCTAACAACCCATAGCCACCAATTAAAATGAGGAAAATATTCAACCATGAAAAAGAGCTATTCACTGTCTATTTACCTTTCATGAAACCTGCATTGTTTTGCAGTTTGCTTTTTCTTATTTATAAAAATTTTTCAGCTAAACGAGCATCACGTACTATTAACTGCACCGTCTCCCGATTGCGAAAACGGTTAATAGAAAGAGAGCCAACAACATCAACCCACACTCCCTTAGTCATAAGGCCATCTCCCAACTCTCCAGGCAAAACCCTAAATGAGATGGTGTCTAGAACATTGTCATATACATCTGCTAAACGACATTTAACATGGCTCTCTTTTATAACTCTGGCATCAACAAGCCTTACATTTTCAATTAAAAATACCGGTTCAGGGTTGCCTCTTCCAAAAGGTTGCAACCTCTCCAAACGACCAACTGTCTCTATGTTAACATCGGGTATTTGTAATTTTCCATCGTATGTCATAGCAGGTGAGAAAAGCTCAGAATCATTGCCTTCTACTACAGCTTTTTCAAAGGCTTTGCTAAATGCAGAAACTTGAGTTGACTCTATACTTAAACCAGCAGCAGCTTTATGACCGCCATATTTAATAAGATACTCACCACAAGCATCAATTGCAGCAAGAAGATCTACTCCAGGTATAGACCGCCCAGAACCTTTACCCTGGCCATCTTCATCCAATGCTATAATAACAGTCGGCATATGAAAACGGTCTGAAATTCTAGAAGCAATTATACCAATAACCCCTTGATGCCAACCTGGCTCTGCCAGCACAATACTTTTACCTGACTCTGCTAACCCTTCCTCAGTAATGCGATTCATCGCTCTGCGCAACATTTTATCTTCCAATGCACGTCTTTCTCGGTTGGCCTCTTCTAGCTGAGTTGCTATCTCTTCAGCTCGTTCTTGATCTTCAGTTTGCAATAACTCAGACCCTATTGGCCCCTTACCTAATCTACCACCAGCATTTATTCGTGGCCCTATCTGAAACCCAACTTGGCCTGCTGACAAACTACCTTTTATTCTGGCGATTTCCATCAAAGCATTTATACCAATATTTTTTTTATCTTGGGCTACCCTTAAACCTACAGCTACCAATGGACGATTTACCCCGGTTAAGCTTGCAACATCAACAATAGTGCCTACAGCCACCAAGTCCATAAAATCTCTTAAAACGGGTTCTTCTCTATCTTTAAAATAGCCATCATCACGCAATGATCTATTAAGAGCCATTAACAGATAAAAAGCTACTCCCACTCCGGCAAGTTCTTTATTAGGAAAAGGGTCATCCAGGCGGTTAGGGTTTACTAAAGCTAACGCTTTTGGTAGATCTTCTCGGCCTTGATGATGGTCGGTAACAATTACATCCAACCCTAACTCATTTGCAGTTTCAAACGCTTCGTAGGCTGTTATACCGCAATCGACTGTTACTACAAGAGATATTCCCTCATCAACAAGGGTCTTCATAGCTTGAGAGTTAGGGCCATAACCCTCAGTAAGTCGATCTGGAATATATACCCTTAGCGGAATATTTAAAGCTCTGAAATAACGCACCATTAATGCTGATGATGTTGCCCCATCAACATCAAAGTCACCAAAAACAGCTATTTTTTCTCCACCTTCAATTGCCTTAGTCAATCGGGCAACTGCTTTATCCATATCTAAAAGTTCTAGGGGGTCAGTTAAATGTTTTAGCCTTGGGCGAAAAAATTTCTCTACTGCATCGGGATTTGCCAGCTCTCTATGGGCAATAATTGGGGTAAATAGTGGACTTAAACCACAGTCACGGGTTAGCTGTTTATGATGCTCATTAACTTTGCAACGGGGTCGCCATACCTTACCAGAAAAAGAGAGCTGTGAATTTTGCATATCGATTATTATACCCACTCACAACTAAATTTATCTAAAGACATAACAGCTCCACTATCTAGGGACTGCCGATTCCAAAAACGTTTTTTACGTAACAAACTATCGCCTTGAGCTGTTACCCAAGGCACTGAAGAAGCCACGCTTTTACCTTCTTTGTCTAATTTAGCAGATGTTGTAACAGTTATTTTTCCACCTGCCTTAGCTATTTGTGCAAATAACGGATTTAAAAATTGCTTATCAATTTGCTCTAACCTAGCTTGACGTTCAGGCAGCATACCCAAGCGAGCTAGTTGTGCCGGAGTTTTAAAATGGATAATAGCATCTTTTTGTAAACCTACATCAGCTACCTGCTCAATAGTTTTAGAATCCATACCTGTATTTTCATCAATACAGGCAGTTTGCAATCCAGCCAAACAACCCAAACCTGCAACTAAAACATCAGAACTCCACAACCCTCCATTAACCGTTTTAGGATACCTATCTGCAACTCGCTTGTTACCCTGATCCACACCCCAGATCCATGGAGTATTTAAAGGCAATAAATTGTTTTTTTCCCGTTGTTTATTAACTTCATCTCTTGCCAGCAACATCTGCCCTGTTGTAACTAACGAAATTATAGTACTTGCACCATCTCCACTGGGTAGACAATCAAAAAAAGATTGCCCCTCTAGAACTTCTAGAGGAGTAGAAGTAACTGAAATTTTACGATCTAAAGAGACAACTGCAGCGGCCCATTTATCGCTCCAGAAAAGGGTAAAGCCGTGGTGGGCAAACTCATCTTTTAAACCCAAAATCAACTTCTCTTTTTCTTCACGGGTTAAACCCACCCGTTGTGGAGAAAAAAAAAGTAGCTTGTTGGTTTTTTGGAAAAGATGTAATAGACCAACTACACCCCAGGTTTTTTGTGGGTCGCAATCAAGACCCATGCCCAAAGCAGAAATATATCCTATTGGCAGTTTATTTTGCTGTCCCCAATAACCAGATCCAAGAATGAGATCAGAATAGTGTTTACCATCAGAAGTAGAAGCGGTCTTATCTCCTAGATCAAGCATGCCAGTACTACCAACAGCAGCTATTCTAGATAAGTTATTACAGTAGGCTCCCGGTGTAGGATCTCCTTCCATAATTAGGCCATCTATTATTATTAATATAGACATAGGAAAAAGATATATAAAAGCCTAAACTGTAATTTCATCTACTCACGCAAAACCAGTCTCAATACGGATAAAGCGGGGTTTATCACGTACAGACTCAAGAGCTTCTATAGCCTTAAGGCCATCTTGGAGACGTTTTTCTGTGGTTTTGTGGGTAACAATAACTAGTGGTACAGCATCCTTTTGTGAGCGGCCTTTTTGCATTATGGCATCAACTGAAATATCAAAACGTGCCAATGCAGTTGTTACATCAGCCAATACACCAGGACGATCTACCACAGCTAAACGAAGGTAATATTCACCCTCTAGCTCTGCCATATCCAATACTTCAAGAGGCTTAAGATTTTCAGCCAACACAGATAGACCAGAAACCCGACCCTTCGCCCCTACTTTTTTGTTTCTGGCAATTTCTAGAAGGTCTGCCACCACTGCGCTTGCTGTGGGCTTTTCTCCTGCTCCTCGCCCATGATACATGGTTGTTCCAGCGTAGGCACTATGGACAAATACTGAGTTAAAAACCCCTTCTACGGAGGCCACCATGCTGCTGTCTGGGACCAGTGTAGGTTGTACGCGTAACTCAATACCTTTTTCCATACGCTTGGCTATAGCAAGAAGCTTAATTCTGTAGCCCATCTCCATTGCCCAAGCTATATCAATATCAGAGATATGGTTTATACCTTCAATGTGAATGCCGGAAAAATTAGGGGGAGTACCAAAAGCAATTGCAGCTAAAATAGCTAGCTTGTGTGCTGCGTCAACTCCTTCCACATCGAAGGTAGGATCAGCCTCGGCAAAGCCTTTTTCTTGGGCATCTGCAAGCACAGTCTCAAATGAGAGCCCTTTTTCCCGCATTTCTGTTAAAATATAGTTACAAGTACCGTTAAGAATTCCATAAATTCTATCTACAGGGTCAGCTGCCAAGCTCTCTTTCATCGCTTTTACAATGGGTACTGCACCAGCAACTGCTGCTTCAAAAGCCAACTCTAAACCATTTTTAGCAGCAATATCAAGAAGTCCCACGCCTTTTTCTGCGATTAAAGCTTTATTGGCTGTTACTACATGTTTGCCGTTGTTAAGAGCATCTCGCACTAGAGTTTCAGCAGGATCATAACCACCAATTAACTCTACAACTACATCGATATCATCTCCATCAACAACTCGGCGAACATCATCAGTCAACTCCACATCACCAAGATCTACACCTCTATCTCTACTTGGTGTGCGAGTGGCTATACGTACCAGACGTAGCCGAACACCACTTCTATGTGTGATAGCCTCGCCGTGCTCTTGTAATAGAGTTACTACACCACGACCAACCGTACCATAGCCCAATATACCTATGCGAAGTTCTTCCAATGACTAAATCCTTACAAAACAGTTATTGAATATTAATATTAACTACTGACATCACCACCAGCATTTAAAAATCTTTTTATGTTACGTATGGCCTGTCTTGTTCTATGTTCATTTTCAATTAATGCAATACGGACAAACTCATCGCCATAAACACCAAAACCAATACCAGGACTAACAGCAACTTGCGCCTCTTTTAATAATAATTTTGAGAACTCTAAAGAACCCATTTTAAGAAAGTCCTCAGGTATCTCAGCCCAAGCAAACATAGTGGCCTTGGGTGATTCAATCTCCCAGCCAGCCCTTGCCAAGCCATCTACAAGAACATTGCGACGGTTCTCATAGAGTGTTCTAATTTCTTCAACACAATCTTGGGGACCATTCATTGCGACTGTGGCAGCAATTTGAATGGGCTGAAACATACCATAATCTAGGTATGATTTTATCCTGGTAAGAGCTTTTATTAAACGTTTATTACCAACAGCAAAACCTACTCGCCACCCTGGCATATTATAGGTTTTTGATAGAGAATAAAACTCTACAACACGCTCTTTTGCACCTGGAACCTGTAACATGCTTGGGGCTTTATAACCATCAAAACAAATTTCAGAATAGGCAATATCAGAAAGAATATAGATATCGTGCTCATTGGCAAAGGCAACAATTTTTTCATAAAAAGCCAGATCCACAACCATTGCCGTTGGGTTTGATGGAAAATTAATAACCAGAGCTTTAGGGCGAGGCCAAGTAGTACGCATAGCCCTGCCTAGCTCTTCAAAAAAATCGGTATGCTTACAGAGGGGTACATGATGAATATCAGCACCAGCAATTATAAAACCGTAAACATGAATAGGATAGGTTGGATTGGGAACCAAGACCGTGTCCCCAGGTTGGGTCATTGCCAAGGCTAAATGGGCAAACCCCTCTTTAGAACCAATAGTCGCTATAACCTCAGAATCTGGGTCTAGGTCAACATCAAACCGCCGTTTGTAAAAAGCACACAGGGCTTTTCGTAGGCCACCTATTCCCTTTGAAAGGGAATACCTATGATTACGCGCGTCATCAGCAGCCTGTGTTAATTTATCTACAATATGAGCAGGGGTAGATTGGTCGGGATTTCCCATACCAAAATCAATAATATCCTCACCACGGCTCCTTGCTTCTGACTTTAGTTCATTAACAGCAGCAAAAACATACGGGGGCAAACGCTTAATACGGTAAAACTCTTCTTCCATGGCTTATCTTCTACTCAAATTTAAATACCCTTTGATATCAAAACCTTAAAATACAGGTAATGATAATTCAAAGACCGGACATTATTAACATAATTTACTAAACAAAAAACTCTATCGCCTACCATAACAATTAATTACAGCACACCACAATAGCATCCCTTGCAAAAGCTAAAATATATCCAAAAATATCCGGTCTATGAACTTTCAATAGTATTCAAAAGAACAAGCCTTTATAACAAATTATACTTATTAAACTATGCAGCCCCAACCGCAAGCACATTATTTAGGCTTAGAATAAGTCGGCCCATATCTGGTGTCACTTGGTGTTAATTCAATGGAATACGCTTTATTTGCAAAACCTTTAGTATAGCCAGATGTTTTACTGCTAGATTGTGCGGTTAATTGCTTTTGCGTCTGCACATGCTTATTTGCCTTGCTTTTAACAGCATTCAATACTTGCGGGCTTGCTTTACCAACATCTAAACGTAGCCCTTGAATACTAGCAAGATCAGATATAGCCATATCTTTTCTCCCTAAAATTGTAAAAAATAAATTCAACCTGTATCACTTTTCGTCATTTAGTGAAGTTAACTTTAGAGAAAAAAATATTTTTTTTGTTAATAGTAGCCAATCACAGCCATTTGCCTGGTTAAAAATATGTTTATATATTATTATTGAATGTTAGATAACAGCGGTCACACTATATTGTTTTTCTAGCAGTTTAATTTTTCTAATAGAAAAAATGCAATCACACACTACTTAGTGCTTGAGATTTATAAGCTGTAAATAAATCAACCAACAAGCTTGCGCCTATAGAAATCTTGTGTGTAATTTTTAAAACAGCTTACAGAAAAGTGAACAGGCTTGCTCATACAGAGTCTTTTTAATAAAGACGAGGAAAATCTAGAGGATTTGAGAAAGAGACTACAGCTAGACAAAAAAAACGCCCTTTTCCAAAACAGGAAAAGGGCGTTAATTTTTTTAAACAAACAGTGTGCAGATTAGACTATTAAACCGATAATCATAAGAGCAACAATGTTAGCAATTTTAATCATTGGGTTAACAGCAGGTCCAGCAGTGTCTTTGTAGGGGTCGCCTACAGTGTCACCGGTAACGGAAGCTTTATGAGCCTCGGAACCTTTACCACCGTGGTTACCATCTTCGATGTATTTTTTAGCATTATCCCAAGCACCACCGCCAGTGGTCATGGAGATAGCTACAAAAATACCTGTGATGATAGTACCCATTAGAAGACCACCAAGAGCTTGGGGTCCAAATAATATACCAACAACAATTGGAACTAGAACTGGCAACATCGATGGAATAACCATCTCTTTGATAGCTGCTTGAGTCAGCATGTCAACAGCTTTAGAATAGTCAGGCTTACTCTCACCAGTCATGATACCTGGTAGCTCTTTAAACTGACGACGAACTTCAATAACAACACTACCAGCAGCACGACCAACAGCTTCCATGCCCATAGCAGCGAAGAGGTAAGGTAGTAGGCCACCGATGAACAGACCAACAATAACCATATGGTTGGATAAGTCAAAAGTAACCATCTCTTTACCAACTATATGCATTGCATGGTTTAGCTCATGTGTGTAATCAGCAAATAGAACTAGAGCAGCTAGACCAGCAGAACCGATAGCATAACCCTTGGTAACAGCTTTAGTGGTGTTACCAACAGCGTCTAGTGGATCTGTAATGTCACGAATAGCAGATGGTAGCTCGGCCATTTCAGCAATACCACCAGCATTATCAGTGATTGGACCATAAGCGTCCAAAGCAACGATGATACCACTCATGGAGAGCATGGATGTTGCAGCAATAGCAATACCATACAGACCAGCCATGTCATATGCAGCAACAATACTTAAACACACTGCAATAACAGGAGCAGCAGTAGCTTTCATAGAGAGACCAAGGCCAGCAATAACGTTGGTTCCAGAGCCAGTCTCAGAAGCTTCTGCTAAGTCTTGTACAGGCTTATACTCTGTGCCTGTGTAATATTCTGTGATAACAACCATTGCACCAGTAAGAGCAAGGCCAATTAAGGAAGCGCCATACACGTCGCCTACAGAAACCATCTTACCGCCTTCAAGAGTAAGATCCATACCCTTTAAAAGCCAGTTTGTTACAGGATAGAAAGCAACAGCAGCA
>JADGBW010000014.1:0-14301 GCA_015231305.1 Magnetococcales bacterium
TAATTGTTTTATTAAACATATTAATGAAAGTATAAATTTTTTCTAATATCAATAAAATCAACCTGTTGTAAGGTTTCTCCACAGAAAGTCCGACAGGCTCCTAGAAACGGCAGCTTGAAGTGCGTGCATATCAGTATAGGTCAAACTATGGCAAGGCCAAAAACTAAACAAGAACTCCTAGATTTAAGTCAAGAAAATTTTGATAAGCTTAAGGATATTATCAATTCATTTTCACCTGATGAACAACGCAAAGAATATATATTCGACAATAACCGTGATAAAAATATTCGTGATATAATAGTGCATTTACACGAATGGCATTTAATGATGATGGAGTGGTATAAAATTGGTATGACTGGAGTAAAACCAGCCATGCCAGCAAAAGGGTATACCTGGAAAACAATAAAAGATCTTAACCTAGAAATATGGAAAAAATATCAAAAAACAGGTTATGAAGAAGCTCATAATCTACTCGATGAATCCTTCCAAAAAGTTCAAGTACTTATAACAAAACATACTGATAAAGAGCTTTTTGAAAAGAAGAAATATATATGGACAGGATCAACATCAATGGGGTCATATTTTGTTTCAGCAACATCAAGTCATTACGATTGGGCAATGAAACATCTGAAAAAATATAAAAAAAGTTTAAAGATGAAGTAATATAAACAAGTAAATAAAAATCACATTTCCAACTTACCCAAAAAATGGGTTTTGTGAGTAAGTGTTTCTGGTAGATTAAATTTATTTCATAAATGCGAATTTTATGTATGCTTGTAGAAAAAAATGCTCTATCTCAGAAACCCACAAGGTAAAATATTAACACAATTTTTTGCTAAAATTAGAAAATTTACTCTTCACATCTTACCTAAGAAATTTTTCCAAATAGAAGTGTTGGTGAAATAGTAACTCCAGTGTATTCTTTCTACATCATTGCGTTTTTTTCGGGTGAGTATTTGTGGGTTTGACATGTAGAATCCAGATGATAACAGAATAATTTTTTTAGGAGATACAAACAATTATGGGTAAGAAATTAAGTTTTATTAGCATCGTCTCTGGTATGCTGTTATTGCTTACTGCTTCTTTTGCAACTGCTCAAACAGTTAAAATAACTCCTTTGGGTAGCCATGATGGTGAATTCTGTAGTCGTGACCGGGCAATGTTGTTTGAGGACCCAGACGGTACTCGTTTATTGTTTGATGTTGGTCGTACAGTAGCAGGTGCTGAAGATCCACGTTTGGGAAAAGTAGATGTAGTTCTGCTTAGTGGTGTTCATGGCGACCATATTGGCGACAAACGTATTTCTAAAGTAGGTGATGGCATATGCTCTAAACCTGCTACTAACATTAAAACTACTCCTAACTCTAACACTGCCGAAATTATTGCTGCTAAAAAAGCTCGTGCATTTGTTGGTGGCGAGATGCACAAGCTTTTAAAAAATAAAGTGGCAGCAGCGGGAGGGTCACCAAAACAGGTTGAGATCCTGCGTTTTGGCGGTGAAAGGCAGGCTGGTGGGGTTAAAGTAGCCATAGTGCCGGTAACCCATAGCAATGGGCTTGGTGGCAATTTTATCCACAAAGATTTTGCAGACCTGTTATCTAAAAATGGCCTAACAGCATATGTTGGACCAGACAATGGTTATATACTCTCGTTTTCAAACGGTCTGGTTATATATATTTCAGGAGATAGTGGTATATTTGCTGACCAAGATATAACAGTAAGGGGATTTTATGGGGCTAAGCTTGCTATAATTAATGCGGGAGGAATTTTTACATCTGGTCCTAAGGAGGCAGCATACTCAATCAATAGGTTAATTCGCCCCAATGCGGTAATCCCCCACCATATGAATGAAGCAGCCACTCAGAATGGAAAACTGCTTCCTAACACCAAAACAGCTAAGTTTAAAGCAATGATCAAACATATACCTGTTTATCTGCCTTTAAGTGGTCGCACAATGGAATTTGATGTGAACGGTTTTTGTGTTAAAGGCTGCAAGCCTAATTGAATAAAAATATTAGCATCTTAATAGGGTTTAGAATAAGAACCTGCAACGGGAAATGGATTTTTTGATGAAAAATTTTAATCTCAAATCTCACTTGAAAATAAAAAGAGCATTGTTTGTATTCTCCTCTCTCTTTTTATTTTCTATCACAGGGTGTGATTTACTTACCAAGCCGGAGGTGAGCAAGGCAAAAAAGTCACCTGCAAAACACCATCTCGTTGAAGTATCACAAATAAAAACACAACCATTAAGTCACGCAACACAACGAACAGGTACTTTGATAGCGAGAGGACAGGTTAAGGTTTTTAATCAAGAAGAGGGAAGAATAGAAACTTTAAAAGTTTATGAAGGGGATTATGTCGATAAAAGTGATCTATTAATTAAACTGGATGATAAATTACTCAAATCACAATTAGCAAAAACTGTTGCAAACCGAGAAAAAGCAGAATCTGATTTGGAAAGAGTAGAAGTACTCAAACAGAAAAAATTTAGCTCAGCTGAAAAAATGATTCAGGCATATACCGACCTAAAGGTTGCTAAAGCTGAGGAATCATTAATCCGCACCCGCCTCGGATACACTAAAATACTGGCTCCTTTTGGAGGAATTATCTCAAAACGGTTAGTTGACCCTGGAGATGTTGCTCCTCGACATACCCACCTTTTAACCATGATAGACCCTAAATCACTTTACACTGAAGTGATGGTTTCTGAACTTCTGCTCCCCCATTTTAAAATTGGCGATAGCGCACAAGTTTTGATTGATGCCTTGGGTAGCCAACCCTTTCCCGGAAAAATTGTGCGCATTCATCCCACAATCGACCCCCGTACCCGTCAGGGAGTTGTGGAAGTCCAGCTAATAGAAGTTCCTCCCAATGCAACTGCCGGACAACTTTGCCGGGTTACTCTACATACCCCAACCATCAAACGTAGAGTTATCACATTCGCCTCATTACAGAGAGACCGAAAAAACGAATATGTCTATGTATTTGAAAATGGAGTAGCGCACCAGAAAAAAGTTGTAACTGGTCTGCGCATTGGCGATGAGGTGGAAATACTAGAGGGTATAGTTGATGGCGAGCAGGTTATCATCAGAGGATTTTTAGGGCTTACTGACGGCAAAAAGGTTAAGAGGGTTAAACAGAAAATCGCGGAAAAACCAGCATCATGAACAGTATAGAAAAGCCTCATACCCCACCACCGCATCAGAGAGGAAATAGACACGGTGGAGGGTTGGCAGGTTTCTCGATCCACCACCCAATTGGGGTGGTAATGATAGCTTTGGCCATTACGGTAATAGGTCTGTTCAGCTTTAGCCGCCTATCTGTAGATCTTTTGCCGCACCTGATATATCCAGAAATACGAGTACGTATTCTAGACCCCGGTGTTTCGGCTAAAATTATGCAGGATAGGGTTACAAGACAGTTAGAAGAACAGCTTGCTATAACTGAAGACGCTATTAACGTTCAATCTCGAACAGTGGAAGGAGCCTCCTCGGTAGATCTATCTTTTCAATATGGTAAAGATATTGATATTGCTCTTAGAGATTCCAGTACTCGTTTGGATAGAGCAAAACGTTTTTTACCAGATACTATCCGACCACCAATTATCTACAAGCGTGACCCATCCCAGATCCCAGTGGTAGAATATGTAGTCTCCTCACCCTTGGGTGATCCGGTTATTTTAAGGGACTGGGTTGACTATGAACTATCCCGCTGGTTTGTTAATCTTCCTGGTGTAGCCGGAGTTGAGGTTGGTGGAGGCTCGGTACGTGAGATACAAATTCTACCAGATCCAATTCGGCTAGTGGGGTTGGGGTTGAGTGTAAATGATGTTGTCTCTGCACTTGAAATGGGGAATGTGGAAGTAACAGCAGGCCGAGTAGAGACTGATCGCCGAGAGTATACAGGAAGAACAACTGGTCGCTTTACTAAAATAGAACAAATAGGAAAACTACCTCTTTCACTACCAAATGGCGGAACCGTTCGCCTTGAAGAGATAGCCAAAATTGGAGACAGTCATGAGGATGAAAGAATCCGAGTACGCTTGAACAGCCAGCCGGGCGTTAAAATGTCCATTCAAAAACAGCCAAACGCCAACACAATTGAAGTAGTTAATACGGTTAACGATAGGTTTAGCTGGTTAAAAAGCCAAGGTATACTTAAGGATGACATATTAATAAGCCCTGTATCAGATCAATCGATATATATTAGAAATGCCTTAGGCAATGCAACCCAGGCTGCATTAGGCGGAGCATTTTTAGCAATGTTAGTTGTCTATCTGTTTCTGGGAAATTTACGACGTACACTTATTGTCGGCACTGCCATACCTCTTTCAGTTGTGGTTACCTTTACACTTATGGGATTGTTTGATTTAACAATAAACATCATGACTTTAGGTGGGTTAGCCCTTGGTGTGGGGATGGTGGTGGATAGCACTATAGTGATGTTGGAAAATATCTATCGCCATCAAAAGGAAGGAAAGTCTGGAATTGTTGCTGGTGAATTGGCAGCAGGTGAAGTTAACAGTGCTATAGTTGCTTCTACCAGTACCAATTTAGCAGCCATAATTCCTTTTTTGTTTATTTCAGGTTTGGTAGGGCTACTTTTTAAAGAGCTTATTTTTACTGTTACAGCAGCTATTTTTTCAGCCATGATCGTTGCTACAACCCTCGCTCCATCTCTTGGGGCTAGGGTTGATGTTAATAATAATGATAGTCAATTTCGGCAATTAATAGATAAGATAATGGAACGGCTTCAGCAGGGTTATGCCAAATTTCTGGGTGTTCTGCTGAAGTTCACTTGGTTAAGGTTAATCATCGTTTTTGTTCTTATAGCACTGTTATTTGTAACTGCTCCTGTATTTTTTTCTGGTAAACAAGTTTTTCTTCCCAACATGGATGATGGGCGTATACGGGTTGGTATTACAGCAGATCCAGGAATCCCCCTCGATGAGATGGATCTTACGGTTCAAAAAATAGAAGCTCTCTACATGGCACAACCAGAGGTTGAAACAGTATTCTCTATTGTAGGCGGTCGCATATTTGGTCGTTCTCAAAGAGAGACCAGCAATAGAAGCAGTTTAACTGTTCAGCTTTTACCTATGAAACAGCGATCTTTGAGCAGCGAGCAGTGGGTTAAAAAAATGCATGCTGCAATTAATAAACTGCAATTAGCTGGGTTTAAAATACGAATGCGTACAGGCTCAATTAGGGGTGTACGTGTTTCACAAGGAACCGATGATATCACCTTACGAGTTACTGGGTATAAGGTGGAAGTCATGGATGAAATTGGCTTTGAAATTGTAAATCAACTCAAACAAATAAAAGGGTTGCGCAATATAGTCCACTCTTCAGAAGAACTAAGGCAGGAGCTTGTCATACAGGTTGATCATGAACGAATAGCTGCATTAGGATTAGATGCCTCCACAGTGGCGCAAGCCATCCACATTGCCATGGATGGCGTGCAAGTAACCGAGTTTTTAGATAACGACCGTAGCCATCCAATACGTGTTCGGCTGCCAAAAAACACCCAAGCAACGGTACAACAACTTGAGTCAGTTCTGGTTGATTCTGGAGGCCAAAGAGGTCCTATTTATGTATCAGATGTGGCTCACCTTGAGTTAGTATCAGCACCAGCTGAGATTCTTCGGGATAACCAACGTCGAATAATAGAAGTAAGTGCTTCTATATCTGCTGATTTTGTGCTGGGAAATATTGTATTAGAGATAGAAGAACGTTTAAAAAACATTAACATACCAGAAGGTTATAGCATTTACGACACAGGAGCCACAACAGCTCTTAACAAGGGAAGGCAGTTAACTGCCTTGCTTTTAAGTCTCGCTCTTTTTCTGGTTTTTGTTGTTATGGCTGTGCAGTATGAGTCTCTCAGAAATCCGTTTGTAATATTACTTTGCATCCCTTTTACAGCTATAGGCGTGGCAATTGGGCTACTATGGCTTAAAATGCCAATATCCATGCCTCTGTGGTTAGGTATGATCATGTTGGCAGGTATCGTGGTTAATAATGCCATTGTTCTTGTAGAATATATGGAAATTTTGCGCTCTAAGGGGATGGCAACTAGTGAAGCGATTATAAATGCAGGTCGGGTTAGGCTTCGCCCGGTTTTAATGACAACACTAACAACAGTAGTCGGCCTTACACCTCTGGCAGTAGGTATTGGAGAAGGATCAGAAATGCTGAGACCTCTTGCAGTAACCATTGTCTTTGGCCTGTCCTTTTCCATGTGCGTTACATTGATTTTAATCCCAATTATCTATTCTCTATTTCACGGTACGTAAAACTGATAAAAAAGTATAGCTCTACCACAATACAGCCCAGATTTTCACCCTAATAAGCCACAATTTGAAAATTGCATTTTTTGGAGGAGACTTTTTATGGGTATCACCCCAAAAGCTGAACATATCAAAAGCCTTAATGAGATACCTGACCCTGCTACTTTACTGGATGATAGATTTCGTATTATTGCAGTAAACAGTGCTTACAAAGATATTTATCACAATGGAAAGGATGTAACAGGAAAAACCTGTTACCAATCTTCCCATGGTTATGAACAACCATGTGACGAGTCTGGGGAAAGCTGCCCCCTAAAAAGCTGTATTAACTCAAAATCTACAGAACGTATGCTCCATGTTCATAATCTTCCTGGAGGAAAAGAGTATGTTGATGTAGAAACCAGCCCGGTTAAAGATGAAAAAGGAAAAATTATTTATTATCGTGAAGTTCTAAGGCAGACACTTATTGCCAGCGCAGAACCTAAAGCCTCTGGGTTAGTTGGCATTAGCCCAAGCTTTATTAAAATGCTGGAAGAAATACACAAGGTCGCCCGTGAAAATGTACCTGTTCTTTTATTAGGAGAATCTGGAACCGGCAAAGAGTTGATAGCTAGAGCACTCCATGATGCCAGCACTCGAGCTGGTAAACCATTTGTACCAGTAGAATGTAGCGGACTATCTGAAATGCTGTTTGAAAGCGAACTTTTCGGACACCATAAAGGAGCATTTACTGGTGCATTATTTGAAAAAGAAGGGCTAATAGAAGTCGCCCAAGGAGGTACTCTTTTTCTGGATGAAATTGGAGATGTCCCCTCCTCGCTTCAAGTTAAATTACTTCGTCTGCTTGAGTCACATACCTATCGAAAAGTTGGTGAAACCAAAACCAAACAGGCTAATTTTCGCCTTGTATGTGCAACTAACCGAGATTTAGAACAAATGATGGAGGCTGGACAGTTTCGCCAAGACCTATTCTACCGTATCAGCACTTTTCCTGTACATCTTCCCCCTCTTAGAGAACGACGAGAGGATATTGCCCTTTTAGCTCGCTCAATTCTTCTCCGTATATCACCAGATAAAAAAATTACTTTAACCAAGGAAGGTTCTGATGCACTTTCTAGACATGATTTTCCGGGAAATATTAGGGAGCTGGTTAACCTTCTTGAGCGAGCCAGAATTCGTGCTGGAGGAACACAACTAACAAGCTCACACTTTTCAGAGCTTTTTGCCACATCTACCAACCCTCAGAATAAAAACCAAGAGGAGTGCCCTATTTGGAAGAAAAATGAAAAGATAATATCATTCAAAGAGTTGGAGTCTCGATACCTAAGTCACCTGCTTAAAACTTTCCCAGGTACACAAGCCGATCTTGCAGCACAACTTGGAATGAGCCAAAGAACATTAACAAGAAAAATTAGCTCTACTGTTGGAAAAAAACTTTATAAAAACATCTGATATTTAAAGATAATCATATCTTTTCTAGCTAAAAAAATTCAACCCAGCCTACCATCTAAGTATTCATCTCTGAGATATAATGGCTTCACATAAAAACTATACACAAAAAGAATCCCTCGTCTTACCCGCGTAGGCGGGAATTTAAGCCTTGCTAATGCTATTTATGTCTATTCTTCTGGCTTAACAAGACATCTATGTCTATAAATAAATAGATAAAAATTACATACAAATAAACACATCACCATTAAATATACATTACATATTCAGCATTTATATAACACATAAAACCATAAAAGAATTTTGGCCTGAAGTTTGAAACAGCCTAAGGTAACAATAACCTTGAATGGAGTAAGTATTATGTGTGCATTTTCTGACAAAAAGAAATCTATTTGGCCTTGGACTTTGGTAGCATTGGTAATGATTGGCACAACTGCAATGTTGGATAAGGAAGCTGTAAATAAAAACGCTTTATCAACACAGGTTGCAAAAAAACAAGAAATAAACAGAGCATACAGCCCAACCATTGCAAGCCTTACACATGAGACAAACCTCTCACCCAATATTTCATTACGCAAGAAACTCTATGGCGCTTTAGGATGGCCAGCATTTTTTATAGAAGATAATCATTTCACCTTTTAAAACTTATTAGCACGAAAATATAAAAAAATTTTTCTTAAATAATAGTTACAAATAGAGGTCTTGCACCTTAAACATTGCACATATAAATATTTATAAAACTTGGAATTAAACACTATGTTTATCAATATATATACAAAATAAGCAGTAACTATTTGCAGGTGTGGGATGACTGAAAAACAAACTGTTATGATATTAGACGATACCCAGAAAAACGCGCGTATATTGTCTAACTTATTGCAAGACGAATATGAGTTGATCTTTACACATAGTGCACAGGATGCTGTTAATATTCTAAATTTTTTTAAAGTTGATCTTATTCTGGTAAACCTAAAAGTGTCTTTACCAGATAGCCAAGAATATTTCAAAAAACTCAAATCTGAGGCAGAGATATGTCATGTCCCAATTTATTCTATAACTAGCCTTTTGCAAGCAACACCACCGATACTAGAACTTAAAATCATGAACCATATGACATACTTTTAAAGCTAACTATCCTATAACTAATTTAAGCCACTTGGCATTTTAGAGTAAGCCTTAATTTCTAACATAAAAAAAGGATGATAGAATACTAACTTATAAACATAGAACCTCATACCCCCCCTATTATTACTACAATCAACCGCAAACTCCCTTTTCAAAACAGAGAATTGGTCCAACTCGGCTTAAGACATAAAGAATGGACTCTATATTTTTTGGTGCAAGCATTATCAATGATAGCATCCTTTACAACTTAGCCATATCCACACCACACTCTCTAAATATTTTCAGATTATTTATATTTGCGTGTCCTTTATAACCATAATAAGAACCTGTAGAAAATTTTAGATAAGACATTAAAGCCTTACATTAATATCCAGCAGGTTTAACCTAGATTCATTTTTGGATTGTCTCTGCAATATTTTTCACTTGCAAAGAACACCTCCAAGTAATAGAGTTAAAACATTGTTTTAGAATAGTTGGACAGAAGTGGGTGCAGGCTAGTTGGTGAACTTCTCCTCCGCAATTACTGTAAATTCCCATTTATAAAACTAAACGTTTAAATACCAATTTATATCTCCTTTAGGTGGTTTAAATTGCGAAAAAAACCTTATCTTAAGAATATCAAATAAACCAGATTTTAATGATAAGTCATGGTCTATTGTTTATTTATTGTGATTATTTTTTCTAAAATACTGAAAGTAAACATATGCAAATTCTAAAAATGGAAATTAAAACGATATGAAAGCTGTGAAGAAATATCTACCTTTCCTAAATTGGTTTCCTATGGATGGAGCTATTCTGCGTGCCGACCTTATTGCTGGTATAACGGTAGCTCTAGTGTTAATACCCCAGTCCATGGCTTATGCTCAATTAGCAGGACTACCTCCATACTACGGCCTTTATGCAGCGTTTTTGCCAGGTGCAATAGGGGCTTTGTTTGGTTCCTCTAAACAGTTGGCTACTGGTCCTGTTGCTGTGGTTTCTCTGTTAACTGCTTCAGCGTTGATCCCCTTTGCCTCTGTGGGTAGTGAGGCATATATAGGGCTGGCCATTATGATGACTTTGATGGTTGGTATTT
Organism: Magnetococcales bacterium; assembly: GCA_015231305.1. Taxonomy (GTDB): domain Bacteria; phylum Pseudomonadota; class Magnetococcia; order Magnetococcales; family JADFYX01. The sequence goes on from JADGBW010000014.1 coordinate 9,942, forward strand.
TTCAATTATCTCTTGGGTTACTCCGCCTTGGTATTGTAGTCAGCTTTCTTTCCCACCCGGTTATAGTTGGTTTTACCAATGCTGCTGCGATGGTTATTGGCCTTTCACAGCTGTCGAAAATATTTGGTGTTCCCATGGGGCGCAGTGAAAACTTTATGGCAGATATCTTGGGTGTGGTTACCAAGGTTGGCGACCTACACCTACCTACATTTGCTTTTGGTTTTGCTGCTTTTTTAATTATGTTTCTCCTTAAAAAATATACACCCAAACTACCAAACGTACTAATTGCAGTTTCTCTTACCATTACAGTAAGCTGGCTGATTAACTTCGCTGAAATGGGCGGAAAAGTTGTTGGGGAGGTTCCAGCTGGCCTACCAACTATTGCTATGCCTGAACTAGACTTTGCCATGATGAGCCAACTGATTTTCAGTGCAATAGTAATATCATTAGTGGGTTTCATGGAGGCAATATCTATAGCCAAAGCCATGGCAGCCAAAACCAAGGACCGTGTAGACCCCAACCAGGAGCTAATAGGGCAAGGCTTGGCAAATATTATTGGTAGTCTCGGACAATCATATCCTGCATCAGGCTCTTTTTCCCGTTCGGCAGTAAACCTGAGTGCAGGAGCTAAAACCGGGATGTCATCTCTTTTTACTGCGGCTGTAGTGTTGATTACATTACTGTTTTTAACCCCGCTTTTATACCATCTTCCACAAGCAGTACTAGCTGCTGTTATCATGATGGCCGTTATTGGTCTGGTAAATTTTTCTGCTGTAAAACACGCATGGTATGCCAATAAACATGATGGCATCGCAGCGATAGTCACTTTTATAGCTACCCTAGGTTTTGCTCCTCACCTGGACCGTGGCATCATGATTGGTGCAGGGTTGGCAATTTTTCTATTTCTATTCCGGGCTATGCGGCCTAGAGTGGCTATTCTTGGCTGCTATGATGACGGAACTTTGCGTGATCTTGATGTCCATCCTTCCATGCCTACCGATGAAAGGATCATTATGATCCGCTTTGATGGTCAACTATTTTTTGCAAATATCGGCTATTTTGAAGATTCTGTCTTAGCAGCACTAGCTAACCAATCCCAGGCTAAATATATTCTGATTGTGTCAGACGGTATAAATCAGTTAGACGCATCAGGTGAAGAGGTTATCAACCATCTGGTCAAGCGGATGGCAGAAAACGGTATCACCATTGTGTTTTCTGGCCTCAAAAAACAAGTGCTCGACGTTATGCGCCGAACAAACCTGTTTGACCATATTGGTGACCCTAATATTTTTGCGACCAAAGATCAGGCACTTTTTGACATTTACAACCGAATTGGTGATGAAAAACATAGACCGCTTTTACCCTACTATCTTCAGCCAGCTAGTAATGGTAATGCAGCTAACACCGCTTATTTAGTTGGTAAACAAAGAGAATTGTAAATTTTGTTGAATACAGCTTTTTTTATCGTCCAAAATTTATTTTAAGCATGGTTAGAGTAACTGCTTTTCCAAATGGCATACGCTAATGGTATTTTCTATTCTATCTCCATAATACCGGCCCTGTTTTGCGTTGGCTGCGTTGTGATAACTGTTTTTATAGGTTGATAAATGCACCGCTTGGTATAGCCAGATGTTTGCGCTTAGGCTTCCTTGCTAAGAAAAGGTAAAACCAATTAGAGAAACATCGTCACGGCGCATCTCTTCACCTTGATGCAATGATAATTCAGCCAGAATTGTATCACCTTGGCTCACAAGAGGGAGAGATGAGAGTTGGTCTAGCAAGTTTTTAAAACGTTTTTTTCCAAAGCCTCGTCGTTTCTTTCCACCGACCTGATCTAACAAACCATCAGAAGTCATATAAAAACGCCGCCCATCGATTATATCAATATGATGATTTGTAAAAGTCGTATCTTGGGGTATACCCCTATAACCTGTACCTTGCTTGTCTCCCTTTAGTTCTATAATGGTACTATTTATGTCCCCATAAAAAAGGGAAAAACGTGCTCCTGAGAAGGTCAACTTATCCCTTTTTACAGGAACATAACAAACCCCCAGCTCCAAGCCATCATCAGACTCCCCTTCATTCATATGTTGATTTAAAGTGTTCTGAATTAACTGGTGTATTCTAGAAATTAGCTTTGCTGGGTTACCCGGCTCGACCTCAAGACAAGCTTGATCCAAAGCACCATTAGAAATTAATGTCATGAAAGCTCCAGGCACTCCATGACCTGTACAATCACCTAAAATGATGAGGTGACCATCACCCCAAGTGTGACACCAGTACATATCTCCACCAACCACGTCTCTTGGTTCCCAAACAACCATTCGGTTTGGTATTGCCTTATCTAAAACTTGCTGAAAAGGAAGAATAGAGTGCTGAATACGGCTGGCATATTTAATAGAACTTTTAATAATGTCGTAAGCTTCACTCAGCTTATTTTCAGCTTTTAGCCGCTCTTCAATCACCTTTTCCAGGTCACTCTCTACAGCCGTTGCTGCTCTAACATAATAAAAAGCTAGGTATCCAGCTATGAAAGCTTCGAGAGCTGCCACAGAGGCTCTTAAAGCATAGAAGACATAGATGTTCAGGGTGTTAATAGGAGTTGTTGTTGAGTCATATAAATTTAAGAAGACAAAAGAGATGGCAATTAGTGTTATCAACAGTATTTTAGGTCTGGATCTACCTGGATACAATACTGCCATTATCAGGTTGAATACCAAGGCTTGGCGGATACCAACCTCACCGATGGTGTAGCTGGCGATACCAGCATGAACAACAACCTCTATTGTAACCAAAAATAGAGCTGTAAGATGTTGACCAGACAGGTTTTTTCTAAGAACTACATAATACAGAGGCACACTTATTATATTAAAATAGATCAGAGAAGTGATATCCAGAAAGATAAATAGAGGGATAAAACAAAGATGGACCAATAAAAAAAGTAGGTAAAGAGAGTTGCTTAATATGAAAAACCGATAGCTAGTACCATCAGAGTTCTTTGGCCGTTCGAACAATACTTTTCGGTTTATTTTCATTTATTTCTAACCCTTTTAACGATGGGTAATTTTATCAGTTCAGTAACAGGGTTTTCCATGGCATGCGCATGATTTGTTTGATCAAAAATCCATACATATCAAATTCAAAATTTGTAGTTAATCTAGAAATTGATCTGGCTATGTTCAAAGGTGGTTTCATCATTAATAAAGACTGTTATTTGAAGTTGTGACAATATCATTTTTATTCATGCAATTTGTTTATTCTTACGAATTTTTAAAATGGAATTATTGACTCTAAACCACATAACATGCAAGTGCAATTTTTGCAAATGCATATAAATTAAGCGTAGATGTAACAAGTTAGTTAAAGTAGTTGTTTATTCTAAGAAACTGTTTTGTGAGGAGGTAAAAAACTCGAATTATTGTGTACGCAACGACTATTTATGGTTTATCTATTAAATCAGTCTCTGTTTTATTTATATAAAGAGTGGCTATTTAACATTACTGTAAAGGTTTGATATAAAAAGAAAGCCAAGCGTATGAAAAATAAAATAACAGAAGTGAGAGTCAATAGTTGTGGCTGGCTGGTGAAGGTTTTGTCACTACGTATGGACAAGGATATGGAGACCGAACTTGGTGATCATGGCCTGAATGTAAAACATTTTGCCACTTTGATGACTCTATTGGAGCAAGATAACCTAACCCAGACAGAAATTGCCCAACGTGTTCGCAATCCACAGTATGTAACCAGCCGTTTGTTGGATAAGCTTGAAGAACGGCAACTGATAGAACGTCGACCTGATCCTAATAGTCGTCGTTCACACCGTGTGGTTTTAACTGACAATGGGCGATCTATGAAACAGATACTGCCCGCCATTGTTAAGCGAGTTAATAAAAAAAACCTCTCCCCACTAGATACAGATGAGAGAACAGAGCTGATACGCCTACTGAAAAAATTGTTGGGTTTCGATTTTTCTTCTTAGATGTCTCATTATTTTAAACTATTCCTGCTTATTATCTCAAAATATAATGGCTTCATTTAAAAACTGAACACAATAAGAAACCATCGTCATTCTCGCGTAGGCGGGAACCTCAGCAAGCAACATTGAACTCTCTGGATTCCCGCTTTCGCGGGCAAGACATTATGTTGGTTGTAGAGTGTCTGTTTTTAGTTTGAAACAACTATAACAAAAGGTAATTATAACATGGTAAAGTCCATGAAGTTACCGCATGTTTGTAAACTATAATGTATGTGATCTGTATTATAGACTATATTATTATATCCAGGGTTTTGATTACTGATGCAGGTTAAATTGCTGGATGTTTGTACCTACGAGAATTACCTTACGTACCTGATTAATTCA
>JADGBW010000014.1:14401-40266 GCA_015231305.1 Magnetococcales bacterium
CTCTACAGCGGGCCGTTGTTGGGGAAGTGTTTTATCCGGGGCCAGATTGATTACCCCTATTACTAAACCTGCTGAAACTAAAAAAGCGATGAGTGCTCGAGTCAAGCTCTCCAAACGTGGCTTTTTATCTGATAGTGCCTCTGACACCATCATCCGACCATTAATCAGAGGCAGGATCAAGTTTTCTTTCTTGATGAATAGATAAAACAACGCTGCTGCAACATGGATAACTATTAACAGTGGTAGCAGTTCACCTATGATCTCATGTAACTCGGTAATGGCATAGCTTGTTTCGGGCTTTATAAGTTCAACCAAAGGGCCACTAAAGAACAGATGATCATCCTCGCTAGTAAACAACCCTAACCCTGCCTGGAGTAGAAGTACTCCAAGCAGAGCTACAATCATCCATGCTCCAGCAGGATTGTGACCAAGGTATTGAGGTGGCTCTCCAGATAAGGCTTTTTTTAAATAATTAATCGCCACCAAGGGCGAACGCACAAAATACGTGAAACGTGCGTTCTCGCTGCCTACCACCCCCCAGACAAGGCGAAATATAACCAATACGAGAGTCCCAATACCGCTTATAGCGTGCAGCTGGATATCTCCCATCTTGATACTCACCAAGGCAGTAATCACAAAAACAACCAAACTCCAGTGAAATATCCTAACTGCCAGATCCCATACCTTTACCTGTTGCATAGCTTTACCCATCATCGGTCAACCTGAAAATGGTATTTTGGGAAAGGGAGTCTCCCCTTAGTTCAACTGTTCTCTTATTTTTTTTTCTTCTTACGGAAGTTGTCATGACATCCTTTGCAGGTCTTTCCCAGTTTACCAACAGCCTTACCAAGCGCGGCCTTATCAGCACCAGCTTTGACCACCTTAACAAGGTTTCTGGCACGTTTGGTCATAGTATTAAGCCCCTTATCAAATTCAGCCCAATCGCTCCATACATTATCGGTAGAAGTTGTCTTCATGGTGGCGTTAGGGGTTGCTTGGCGAAATGAATCAGCACTGATACTAGAGAGAAAGGCCAAAGTCTTGGCCTGGCGTAAAAGTACTTTTGGCTTCATGTTACACTGGCCCTTGAGCTGACAAACCGTAGCTCCCATAGCAGCACCAATACCGGTCATCACTGACTTTCTGTGTTTGACCACAGCATTGTCACCAGCTAAGGCTGGAGTAGCAGCCAAGGTCAGGGTTGCTGCAAGGAGTAAAGCTTTGTAATGGATGTGGGACATGGAAAATCTCCTTCTAAAAAATTATAATGAGCAAACTACTACGCTTCTCCACCCGAGTCTACAAAGGGAGGATAAACGGTGAATATTGAATATATTTTACGTCATAAACTTGATTGTCAAATATGAATCCCTATTATTGATATTCTGACAGATAACTTTACAAAAATCAACCCTGTGATAAGTATTGCCGGTCATCTAAACCCAATCCAAGAGAAACAAATTAAGGCTCTCCTATTTATGGTGGTCAATGCAGTTAAATTAATTTTTTATGCCAACACCAAATGCAAAAATTAGGCACATACCATTACCTGAGTATATGACTGAAGAAGAGAATATCTATGACTTGTAAGCTAAAAGAAAATGTATGTCTTAGATTGGTATAATTAGTATTTTGATAAATATTTAGACTTAAGTTTAAGATTATAAAACAATCACCCCTCCCCCTAAATGCCTTATTGTTGTGCAATTAAGCCCATATTATCAACACACCATGCGGACAATTATTATATATTTCAATGTAAATACATGATTAATTAAAAGAATATAAAATGGCTCACTTGTTGCTCTTTTATTCAATAAGAACAAACTGAAAACACGTACTCAGCAATTAAACAATTACTTCTTAATCTATGGATAATCTATCACGTTAAAAATCTATAGAAGAAAGCAATGTCATGTTGATTTATTAATAACAAAAATAACATTAAAAAATGTATGAAAGTTTGTTAGTTTTGGAGGAAATATTGTGATCTATATAAATTTGATTAATGATGCAAAAAATGGGCATGAAACAGCATGGAGAGTAGGTGTAACATATGATGACTGCAAAGTGATTGATATTCCATGTAAAAACGAAAGGCAAGGAATAGTACTTGCGGATCAAATAACCTCTAAAATTCTTAGTTGGTCAATAGTGGATAAAATAGAACTTGCGGACCAAATCACATCGGCAATTAGTAATTGTTCTATAGTAGATCAAGTCGAACTCTAATGGAAATTCCCCTTTTTAAAATACCCTATAAATAGCAAGTTTTTAGTTAACCTCTAATAAAGCAGTAAAAGACCATGTTTGAGGTTACCGATCAGGGTTATATTGAATAAATGATGCTTCACTAAAATTGGGAACATTATCATAGCTAAATACAGCATAATACTTGGTTATATCCAACGCTCCAAAACTATCATATGTATACTCATCTTTACCTCCATATAATTTCTGTCCATCATATGGAGAAACTGGAACTCGGAACGGGTTTTTTACAACCAGAACACCTCTAAAACTTTCGTCTCTAGGATTTTCCCAGGTTAATTTAATTGTTCCATTATCGTTTGAATATTTTAAATTTTGTACTTCACCAACACCTTTTCGGCGTTTTTGGATAGATGAAATTACCAATTCAGGTTGGAACACATCTGGATGGTTTAAAAAACGCCCTTTAACCTGACCACTAAGAGGTGGTTCTGTTGAAGCTCTAACCACAAAAGCTACTCGACCAGACTCAAGAAAAACTTTATCCAGCTCCTGGAGTTCAAAAGTATCAAAGAAAATGCGGCATGGTATTCCTGGCTTAAGTTCATTGGCCCCCAAATCATGCCCTACCCTCTCGATAATCTGTCTAGTACCAACAGTAACACTGTTCACTTCATCAAGTGGTTTTATAAACTCAATATGATAGCGGGACTCTTCATTTGCTATAATCTTTTCAGAGCTAATGGTCATAAAAGCTGATGTAATGACTGTACACTCAGAAAGCGGGAGATCGTTGAGGTCAAACTCAAGATAAGCTAGAAAAGCACCATTTTTATCATGCCCAACTATGATCTGATCATTTACTATATCTTTGCCGACCACACTAACAACACGACACGGTGCAAGAGAATTTTTCTTGGATAGATGTGTATATATTATTTCTAGCTTAGGACGATAAGGCAAGCCATAACCAAACTTTCCATGCCCTATATCCCACATCATCATTTGAGAATCTCTTCCAGGTGGTAGAGAGGTAGGCCCAGTCATTTTGAATAAAACTTTTTTGTGGGTGATATATTTTTCCAGAAGTTGACATTCAAAGTTAGAAAACTTCCAAGAACGCCAAATACCCTGTGTAAGATGTTGAGCCTTGGTTGGCTTTCCTACAAATTGATGAATTGGTGCTTCATAAACAGAATCAAAATCTGAATAATCGGGTACACATTCAGGGTCAACCATACCGATATTCCACTCGCCATAACGTTCTATTTGAGCAGGAACCCGGTTGATGGGATATAGAGAAATTTTAGCTTCAAGAATTATTACATCTTGGGGCATACTATCAAGAGAAAACCCAATAAGACCTAGACAGATACCCCTTTGTTTATTTACACCAACAAAAAGTGAGTTGGTACCAAACTTTAAGCGTCTTGTGCCTATTTTTTCTGATACTGTGCCTACTTGAGCTGGAGCAGGATAGAGTATTTTAAAAAACTCATGATTATCCGGCAGGGTTTTAAGCCTTATCCTAGGAGAGAAGGAGGACTTTAGTCCGAGTTTAGAAGATGCAGCTCTTATAGAGTAAAAATAGTCGGTGGCTGTTTGTAGGTCCTCGTCGGTATACTCTGTACCTTGGGTTATAATTACCCGGTTATTAGGAAGACAAGAATCCTTCTCTTTTTTACTACGGTAAAGTTCATAACTTATCTGTTCTCCCGGTATTGAGTCCCATTTAAGGGAGACACTACGAGCGTTAACATTGACAATCTGAAAATTTTTAATACGAGGCAGCGGATTGTCTCTATGAAAATTTGGAACTTCTCTTAAGGCTCTGATCAAAGCTGGAATATGCTCCCGAACATGCTCTGCCATATTGGAAAGATAATCAGAAATATTACGAGTCCCCACCTCTACAACTGTAGAGATAATCCCTAAAGATCGATAGTACTCTCTTGCGCTTCCTCCCACTAAGCTGCCAGGAGGTTTACCTTGGTGAATACCATATTCTCGCCCAGATACCTTTCTTATCTCCTCTGCCATATTGGCACATAAAATATTGAGGTCTGTTGTGTCCAAACTATCTTCATGGCGAAAATCATGGGAAGGAAAAAAAACATTTCCGTGGGAGTGATAATCTAGAGCGATACTGATATTGGGGTGGCTTTCAACAAAGTCTCTTAACGCCTGTGTTTCTGGTTCTGAAAACGGCTCTGGGCCTGAATAAGTGCTGCTGGATGTTAGGCTCTGACGAACAAAACCAACAGGAAAATTTCGATTTAGATCGACCCCAATTGTGCCATCTTCATTTTTACGGCGGTTTTTACGCCATTGTGAAAAATGGTCCCGTGTTAACTCAAACCCATCTGGGTTAAGACAAGGAATCATATATACAGTACTTCGACTTAACAGTATTGCTAAATCCCTGTCTAGTTCAATATTTTCAGTTACATAGCGAACAAAAGCAACCGCTAACTCCAAACCTATCCATTCACGCGCATGAGCAACCCCCGTGTAAAAAAGCGCAGGACGATTATTTGCTTTGTGTATATTATCAGATAGAGTAATTAATAAAATTGGTTTCTTTTGCCAAGAGAGGCCAATCTCCTCAATACTCAGAAGGTCTGGATGTTCCTCTTCCAATACTTTAAGGCAATCAATGGCTTTTTTATATGATAGATAAAGCTTTTTCACAGATGATCATTTCCTAGCTCGCTCCGCCAACTAATAAGAGCTCATTGGGTATTTCAATATGTACGTTTAAACCTAGATTCGGCAGTTGGCGGTGCGTGCATGGCGTAAGATATTGGTTTATCTGGTGTATTTGGGGAAATCGCAGTCACCTTGTTGGTGATAAGATTTTCCCCAAATATGCCAGGTGAATCAATGGCTTGCGTCAGGTGCGTGGTGACAACTGCCGGATCTAGGTTAAACTACTTTTAGGGGATATTTTATCCCCCGTAATATGGCATCGGCGTACCGAATGTAATATTTCGCATGGTTCTTAAAAGCCGAGGATCAATTTTACCTAATTCTTCCCAATTAAAAAGTGGAATTCTAGGACGAATGGTCTCTCCTTGGCTTAATTTCCAGCTTAAAAACCCGCCAATCCAATCACGGATATAGGGAAAAGCTGCAAACGCTGTGGCACACTCTAAAATAGTATAGCGATCTCCAGAGACAGCGATATCAACACCCCAATATTCTGCTCCACTAGCCTTACTACTTTTAATAGCTAAATCCAGAACAGATTGAGGCACACCATGATAATCCATACTCCCCCCTTGTGAGGTGTTGGTCAACCATTCTCCTGGTGGGGGACGTCTCCAAAATGCACAGACTGGCTCGTGGCCAATTAACATAACCCTAATGTCAGCTTCCAAGTCTATACACTCCTGTACGTATAGTGGTTTGTAGCATTTTGTCTTAATAAGCTTAATTGCCTCTTCTTTGTTATCGACTTTGTGAACATAATAACCTCCATAGTTAGAAGGCCCATATGAACGTTTTATAATTCTAGGATAGCTACACTGTTGCAGGTAGGATAGCCCCTCTTTATCATCAGAAAATATTTTGGTTTCTGGAATTGGCAAATCATGCTGCCAGCAAAAACGGGTCACATTCTCTTTGGAACGATTGCAAAACTGAGATTCTAATGATGGGACAAATCGCACGTTAGGAAGCTTTTTTTGAATTTCTAAAAAAGTGTAATAAGCAGTAGCAGGCACATTGCCAATCAAAACATCAATACCTTTGCGTTTAACCTCTTTAATAAACCGGTCTTCATCACCTTTCCAATGATAGGTTACAATTTCTATGGGGTCAGGCCACTCTTTAAAGTTTGACCGAGCAAAAAACTCAAGTACATGATCTAAATAAAACAAACCTAGTTTAGGCCGAGAAAATCTCTTCATGTTCATCTACTGACCCCATTCACCTTTCTATCAATCAGGTTTACTATACAGTCCACTTTCTTGGTATTAAAATCCAACCCTTGTTTCTCTTGTTCAGGTGTTGCAAACGCCGGGATACCATTAACTTCAACTATTCTGTAATCTTCTTGTTCCAAATCATAAATCAAATCGATACCAGCAATGTCCAAACCTGTAGCCTTGGCAGCTATCATAGATAACTCTATGATGCGGTCATCGGGTTCACGCAAGAAAATATTACCACCAGAGGATACATTGGTACGCCAATCTCCTTTAGGAGCTTTACGACCATAACAACTCAAATATTGACCATCCACAATATCAACTCTATAGTCAGTTCCGTCGTTGGGGATATATTGCTCTAGATAGAAAAAGCGTAAATCAGCTTTATTCATAAAAGGGAGAACAAAATCTAAAGACTGTTTCCCCTCAATCTTAACCATCCCTACCCCACCCCACCCATCCACAGGCTTGTATATCAACCTATGCTCCCAGTTTTCAAAAATACGGTGGACCCTTTCATTGTCATCTCGATGGCAAAGAAGAATTTCTGTTGTTGGCAGACCCGCTTTTCTTAATACCTGTTGGGTGCGAAACTTATCTTCAGTCAGCTTAAATGCAGAAAAATTGTTAACCGTTTCGGTAAATAAGCTCAACTGTTCAAAAAGATACATCTGGTAGACAGTCTGTTCTCCAGCATTGTAGGAGAAGAACAGATCCAATTCATCCATTTTAACTTGATTGCAATAAATTCCTGAACTATCAGCATAACCTCTTCGAAGATCAAGTCCATTGAAAACATCAATATCCCGCTCTTGAAGTTTCTTAATTATCTGCTTCTCGATAATATCTCCACCACCATTTTGGTACAACCAGATGCCAACTAATTTATTATTCATGGTTTTTAATCCTTAAAGATAGGCAGTCACCTATTTAATTTCTCCACTTTTTTGAAAATGTTTAAATATGGTTGTAAGAAGCTCTATTCGCTTATGTAAGCTTTTAATAGATGCTCTCTCTTCGAAAGTATGATCACCATCACCAAATGGTCCGAAACCATCTAGGGTAGGAACTCCAATTGAGCTAGTAATGTTAGCATCACTCACTCCACCACGTTTCTCAGTTAAAAGATGCTCGCCAGATATAGTCATCAATTTTTCAAGGAGAGCAGTTTGGCTAGCAGTAGGAGTCATCACATCTCTCTGGATTCCACCTCCTAAAGTAAATTTACATCCACTAGATTCTTCTTCAATTATTTTGTTAATAGAATTCAATAGCCGATCACGTTCAGATAGATGCTGATAGCGAATTTCAAAAAGTAATGATGCCTGTGGAGATATGGTGTTGGCACTGATGCCACCTTGCATTTTTCCAACATTAACTGTTGTACTTTTAGAAAGATCTGTAAGACCGGTTAATTTTTCAACAATGCGAGCAGCACTAAGATTGGCATTTATTCCAAGAGAATAACTGTTGCCAGCATGTGCGGACTTCCCTTCTACTTCAAGAGTGAAGGTTCCTACCCCTTTTCGCCCAGTGACAAGTTCTCCTTTAGGGCCTGATGCCTCAAACACAAAGCATGCATCATAATTGGGTGCTAATTGTGCGGTTAGAATTTTTGAATCGTCACTTCCTGTCTCTTCATCTGAAACCAATAGAATATCAATATTTTTCAAACATCCCATGTCAACATGAACTTGCCTAAGAGATTCTAAAACAACAATAAGACCTCCCTTCATATCACACACACCAGGACCGTAGACCCATTCATCGTCCTGTCGAAATATTTCAAATTTTCCAGCTGGAAATACAGTATCCAAATGGCCCAGAAGTAATAGCCTATGACCCTTTTGAAGAGTAGAGCAGAAGTGAAGATGGTCACCAATATGAGAACGACTATAACGAGTGAGTTTAAACCCTATCGCCTTAAACCACTTTTCAAACTGTTGACCAACCTGATCAACTCCAGGTTTATTTCCAGTATGGGAGTTAATGGTTACAACTGTTTTTAAATCTTCTAAAATATTCATATAATTCGCTGTTATTTACAGATTTATCTGCTGTAATAGTTTAACTATCTTGAACAAATAGCTATAAAGGCTTAAAGCAACCCTACCCTATATTAACTACTCAACTACTCCCCTATATCAGCAATGTTCACACCAATTATTGAAAAATAATTTTTATCAATATTATCAATAACATCCATCATTTCAACATAATTTTATTGTTTTTTATGGTTAATTTTTAATCTGTTTTTAGAGGGGGAATGTATATAATGTAGGTATGTTCACTTTTGCTGATTAACTCTTAATCAAGCTACAAAATTATATCTAATAAAGTATTGCTTGATCTATCAGATGTAACACCTGATGACAGACTCATTCGCTTTAGCGATATCAATTATTCAAATTGTTATCTATCACCGTGACGATATCCACATATTGAAACTGGCGCAGATATTGCCGAATAGAAATATAATGTATCGATTAAACATTGAATGAAGAAAAAAAACATAACAAACACATGTAATTGTTTTATATAGTATTTTTAGACATGAATATTTATCAAATACGTATACAAGCTATTAATAACTTCATGCTTTATGCACAAAAATTATGCACTAAAACAGACCCCCTGAGCAAAATATGGGCGTTTGGTATTTTTAATCTATCTACAGAGGAAAGCTCTCTATCTAGAAGTGCTTTCAAAGCTATGAATAAGACCATAAAGACAGACGTTAATAATTATCCAGAAACAGTAAATGTATTAGCAGCAATTATTTAAGCCAAAAACATTCGGAGGGCTATTTAATGAAATGGGTGGTAGCTATCATCAAACCTTTTAAATTTGATGAAATACGAGAGTCAATAAATGAACTAGGAATTTCTGGAAGTACAGCATCAGAAGTACGGGGGTTTGGAAGACAGAATGGACATTCAGAAATCTATAGAGGCGCACAGTATCATGTTGATTTTCTTCCAAAAATAAAAGTAGAGGTCGCTGTTAAAGATGAGATGCTAGAACCACTCTTAAAAAAAATTCAAGGATCCGCAAAGACGGGAAGAATAGGTGATGGGAAAATTTTTGTAAGCAACATACAACAATCAATTCGCATACGAACCGGAGAACGTGGAAATGAAGTTTTATAATTTACTAATTTGGAAATCTATTGTGCAAAACAGTAATGAAACCTACAAAACTAAAATGTTAAAGGACATATAGATTGTCTGTTTTATTTGAAAAACTAAAACAGACTTCCATTCAAAAAAACAACCAAGAGATATCTTTTTTACGTGGCGAGGAGATATTTGGGCATGGTGAGTCTGGAGATTCTGCCTATGTTATTCTGCAAGGTGCAGTAGAGCTGGTATATCAGATCGACAGATCTGTTAGTCAGATATATGTATTAAAAAAAAATGACATGTTTGGCCTAACAGGGCTTTTTGGAACAGTAGCTCGAATAGTAACAGCAAGAGCAAAATGCAACACAAGAATATTAAAGCTTAATAGAGCAGGTTTGTTAATTTATTATTACAGACAACCTGAGGTAGCTTTAGCTCTTTTTGCAAGAACCTTAAAAAGAATTGGTAGTATGTCTGGTGTTCATATAAAAAAGGAAAAAGGCAAAGCCAAAACAAGCCTTAAAAATATTGGTTTTCAGTATGTTACTCTACTGGAAAAAATGGCTAATAGCCGTATCCCCTTATCAGGTGAAATTGTTTATACACAAAGTAGAGAGAGATCTCAAAAGCACGTATCAACATTAGTAGAAAAAGGGTTATGGCAAGGTATATTTTTACAAAATGAGTTACTACAACTTACAGAACTTTACGAACAAGCTCTAGCAACAGGTGAAGGAAAGGAGTGGGCAAAAAAAGCATTAAACGAGTGGGTCTCTTTTTTTCAACCTGACTATCTTATAAGCCAATCGGCTGCAAAAATATATTTACAATGCGCAGCTATCCAATCTTTAGAACCAGATGAAGTTGTAGCCTTTTTTCTACCTCAACAAAATCAACACTTAATGGAGGTTATTATTTGGACTAATGATGAACCAGACATTGCCTCTAGAATTACAGCAGTATTAGCCTATCGTGGAATCTCCATACACTCATTATTTCTTTATCCAACCAACCATAAAAGAATTTTAATGGTTCTACAAATCCAGAATCCCATTGAAAATTTAGGCATTGATAACAAAACTTTACGACAGATAAAGACATTATTAGAAGGGGTAGCATCTTCTCAGATAAGATTGAAAGATTCAGCTATATCCATAAAGCCAGAAGAACTATGCCAAGAAAATTTTACTCTAGATGTACAAGTAGACAATAGTCTATCAAATGTTTTTACTGCTATTCGGACCAAAGTAGATGACCTCACAGGGGTTCTTCATGTGATGATATCATCATTAGAGATGGACGGGCTGCATATACACTCTTTGGTTGTATCAACTATTGAAGGCAAAGCAGAAAACATATTTTTTCTTACCAACCCTCAAGGGGGCAGCTTAACACCAGCTATTGCTAAAAAAGCTCGTAATGCAGTTGTTAAAAAATTGAAATCTTTTATTGAGGGAAATATTTTCAACCTTAAGCGATGCAATAAACTTAGTTAAACTGTTTGGTTTTTAGGAGCTTACATAACTGCAAAACTAACTACAACACCTAAACTAAGCATAAATATCAAACCTTCTTTTACAACCATTATTAGCTCTCAATTTACAAAATTTCTCTTGTTGATGAGAAATTAAAAGGAAAAATGAGATATGGTAGACAAGAGTTTACTGGATATCCTATGGATCATCATTTCAGCTTTTTTAGTGTTCTCTATGCAAGCAGGTTTTCTCTGTTTGGAAACCGGGTTAACCAGATCCAAAAACAACATTAATGTCGCAATAAAAAATAGCATCGATTTTTCAATTTCATTTATAATATTCTGGGGGGTCGGATACTCCATAATGTTTGGCCATTGGCTACCAGGTTGGCTAGGACTTCCAACGCCTTTTGAATGGAATATAGAAGACCCTTTTACTGCTGTTTTTTTTCTATTTCAGGCCCTTTTCTGCTCTACTGCCGTGACTATTGTTTCAGGTATGGTAGCAGAACGAATCCGCTTTGGTGGATACATAATAATTTCTATAGTATTGGCCGGGGTTATATACCCCATATTTGGCCATTGGGCATGGAATGGTTCTGCTGGGGAGATGGTTCAGGGATGGCTGGCAGCTTCGGGTTTTGTTGACTGGGCTGGCTCTACTGTTGTCCATTCTGTTGGAGGTTGGTTTGGTCTTGCTTTAATTTTAATAATAGGGCCTCGCCAAGGACGCTTCGGACCAACCGGGGAAGTTCAAGAGATGGCCAACTCCAACCTGCCCATGACTGCTTTAGGAGTTCTAATTCTTTGGTTTGGCTGGATAGGTTTTAATGGTGGTTCTACCCTGTCTTTAAATTATACTATTGTTCCGGTTATCATCAATACCTGCATCGCTGCCGCTGCGGGGGGTATTTTTTCCCTTATATTAGACTGGAAGCGTACCGGAGTCCCGCACATCATGCCGCCGCTAAATGGCATTCTTGCCGGGCTAGTTTCTATTACCGCATCAGCCCATGCTGTCTCCCCTAATGCTGCTATTCTCATTGGTGGTATAGGTGGATGCCTGGCCTATGGAGCAGAATTGCTCTTGCTTCGTATGAGGATTGATGATGCTGTTGGAGCCTTTCCGGTTCACACAGTAGGCGGAATTTGGGGAACCCTTGTCGTTGCTCTCTTTGGAGACCCGCTACTACTAAAAACCGGCCTAACTTTTGGGCAACAGTTTTTTGTACAATTTCAGGGAGTCGTAGCCTGTTGGGTTATAGCTTTTCTGTTGCCATATTTAGCCTTACGTATCATAAACCCTTGGTCCCCATTAAGGGTAACTAAAGAACAAGAACAGATAGGATTAAATGTCTCAGAACATGGAGCCAGAAGCGAGCTTTACGATTTTTTTAGGGTTTTAGATGGGCAAGCAGCAAGCGGTGATATGACCCTCAGAGTACCAGAAAACCCATTCACAGAGATTGGTCAAATTGGCGTACATTACAACCGTGTAATGGTAACCCTAGAAGAGACTGTCTCCAAGATAAACGCCATTGTCAGCCACTCAGCTGACGCTATCCTAACTTTTAGTCATGATGGACATAAAGTTCTCTCTTATAATCCTGCTGCCGTACAGATGTTTGGACTTTCAGCATTTAATAGGTCTATGCCAGGACTGCTGGACCTTGTCCCAAACTATGCCTTTAATAACAATAGTAGCAGTAGTTTTATCGAAACAACTGGGATAGGTAACTGCAAACAAATTCCCATGGAAGCCCTGGTGACAGAGGTCCCCTGCCAGGATGGGCAAATTCTCATTGGTACATTTCGTGATATAAGCGAACGTAAAACAGCAGAACGACTATTGCAGGAGTCTGAACAACGCTTTCGAACCATATATAAAAGTGCTGCCCTGGGCATGGCTTTAGTCAACGAACAAATGGAGATGGTGGATGCCAACCCAACTTTATTAAAAATGCTGGGGTTAGAACATGATGAAGCAATAACAACTGATCTATGCGGTATTACCCATCCTGACGACTTACATCGAATTTTAAATGAGTTAGAAAAAATTTTCCTATCAGACAATCAATTACACCATATAACAGAGGTTCGTTGCATCTGCAAATCTCAAATGGTGATATGGGCTAGACTCGCTTTTTCCAGGTTTCAAAAACAACATAGTTCTGAACGGCTTGCCATTGTGATTGTGGAAGATATTACAGAAAAAAAAAGAGATGAAAAAGCCATTCGGCTAGCAGCATCAGTTTTTGAAAGCACTACAGAACCTATTGTGATTCTAAACTCTGAAGGGGTAATTGAAAAAGTAAATAGCTCTGTTAGTGAAGTCTTCGGTTATAACTCAAAAGATGTTCGTGGACTGGAGATGCACCACCTTTTTTCTGCTAGATATGAATCAGACTTTATTTGGAAAATAGAGAGTTCTTTACGAGAAAATGGGCATTGGCAAGGGGAGCTAATGGGACGAAAAAGGGATCAATCTCTTACTCCCCTTTGGGTATCAATATCTACTGTTAAAGATGAACAAAATACTCCTCAAAATCGTATTGCTATTCTAACTGATCTATCAGAACAAAAAGAGCGGGAAGAGACGATTTGGCGGCATGCAAATTTTGATCAACTCACAAACCTACCAAATAGAAGACTGTTTCAAGATCGTCTAGACCAAGCACTGTGGCAAGCTAGTAGAATAGAGAAACAGATCGGTCTTTTTTTTATTGATCTAGATAGATTTAAACTAGTCAATGACACATTAGGCCATCAAGCTGGAGATGAATTGTTAAAAGTAGTATCAGATCGCCTACAAAAAACCGTTCGCACCTACGATACAGTATCTCGGCTGGGTGGCGATGAGTTTACTGTAATTATTCAAAATTTTAATAATAGCTCTGAGCTAAGAAAAATTGCTCAACACATTATATCTACTACTGAACAACCAATTGTATTAGAAGCAGGAGAGGTTTCCGTATCTGCCAGTGTTGGAATTGCTATTTTTCCTGATGATGCAGAAAACTCCCAAGAGCTGATTAGAAGTGCTGACATGGCTCTTTATCAAGCCAAAGATTCAGGGCGAAATACCTTTCACTATTTTACACAAGAACTAAATCAAAAACTTCTTAAACAGGTGTCTTTAGAGAAAAAATTACGTAATGCCATAAACAATAATGAGCTATTTATGGTCTACCAAGCCCAAATCAAACCTAAAAATGGGCAAGTTTTAAGCTCAGAAGCTCTAGTACGTTGGCATACTAAAAATGGGGATATCATTCTTCCTAATAAGTTTATTCCTTTAGCAGAGGAAAGCGGGTTAATTATTCCCCTTGGCTCTTATGTTATTCGAGCTGTTTGTAAGGATATTCGAAATTGGCTTGATCAAGGATATAAAGTACCACAGATAGCCATTAATGCTTCAGCAAAACAGTTTCACTTCGAACATGGGCTACCAGATCAAATCGAAATGATATGCAGAGAAGAAAAGGTTCCCATATCGCAAATTTCTATTGAAATAACTGAAAACAGTATCATGTCGAATCAAAAACAAAGTGTAGAGGTGTTGGAACAGTTATCTAAGATGGGGATATCAATCTCACTTGATGATTTCGGAACTGGATACTCTAGTCTCTCTCGATTAAAGAAATTACCGATCTCAGAAGTCAAAATTGATCGTCACTTTGTCTCCAGCATTCCCCATGACAAAGAGAATTCTGCACTAGTTACAGCTATTGTGCAAATGGCGCATGCTCTAGACCTTGAAGTAGTAGCAGAAGGGGTTGAGAGTCAAGCGCAATTAGATTTTTTACAAAAACTTGGTTGTGAAAAAACCCAAGGATACTTCTTGGGCGGTCCTATGCCGGAACAAAAGTTTATAGAATTTTGTCAGAGCAGGCCCGATTAAAAGTGGAAAATTTAGGTACCTTCAAAGCTTCTTTTCAGCTCAGTTCAAAGTGTAGCCTTTTTACTATGATTTTTGCGATTTGCCAAAGTTTGTGCTACTGTTATTCGCTAGTTCAGGGTGTGGATTAATTAAATTTTCACAAAAAAATATTTAGACATTTTACTAAAAAAAACACTAAACAATCAACCAGTGGATGGTGAGATGAGTCAGCTAGCTAAAAAGTTATTAAGCTTTATTAAAATAGTTAGCATTGCTCTTTTAACAGCCAACATTTTTGCGGCATGTTCTTTTCTTGAGCCATCAATAAACCAAAAAACTGAAACATCCAACAACCTGTTATCGGGAAATCTAGCTCGCATTGCTGAAAAGGCAGCTCTACTGGAGAAAAATTCTCACCTTTCTGATGCAGAACATCTACTAGAAGGTCTACTAAAACGTTATCAACGTCAAATAGGTTATGATCATCCAGATACCATTAAAATCCAACTTAAACTAGCCCATATTCTAGAAAAACAGGGGCTACACAAACTAGCAGAACCACACTTTGTCTCGGCTCATAGTTGGCGATTAAATCGGTTGGGGTTGGTGCATCCCCTAACCCTTGCTACTATAATAGATTTAGGGCAAAACTATGAAGATAGAGGTCAATTTTTAAAAGCACAAAACATCTATAAAGATACTCTTTCTGCCCTGACTAAACACTTAGGAGCAAAACATAACAGTACTTTACATTTTTCAATATTGCTCGCTAACGTATACCGACTACAAGAGGCATATAAACCTGCACAAAACCTGTTAGAAAATATCCTACCCATATTGGAAAAAAACATGGGGCCTCACCACGCCACCACACTTAAAATTAAACACGACCTTGCCCAAATTCACCATAAGACTGGGTCATTATCCGAAGCCGAGACTCACCTTAACGAGGTATTAAATGCAAAAAAAACCAGTCACGGCCACGAACATATCGACACCCTACAAACCCAGCACAACCTAGGTAACCTTTATCACAAACAAGGACGACTTAAAGAGGCTGATGACCTGCTCCATCAAACCATAAAAACCCAACACAAAATTCTCGGTCAATATCACCCTCATATTTTAGATAGCCTGCAAACTTTAGCTGATGTAAAAAGATCTAAGGGTGACTTTTCTGCTGAGCTGGAGTTGCGGCATAAGGGTTTCTTAAATCGTACCCATTTTCTCACCCGCCAATTGTGGCAAGTTAGCGGTAATTCCCGGTCTGGGTTGATAAGTCTCCACCAACCAGAACAAGACACCTATTTAAATCTTCTTACAAAACAACAACCAGCCATTGCTGGTAAGCTGGCCTTAGAGGCCGGCTTGTTACGTAAAGGGCTTTTATTGAAGGTTTCTTCCAGCATTCAACACATTAGCTCCCTTTCCAAAGACCCCAAAATTGCCCAACTAATAAAAACGTTAGTACAAGACCGCAAAAAGCTAGCCCGTTTAACCTTGGGAGGACCTAAACCTACTGACACCGAACCTTATTTAGAAACACTTAAAAAAATATCAGCCAAGGTGGATGACGCTGAGGCAAAGTTGGGTAAACTAAGTCAGCGGTTTCAAAAGTTAAGCACCGACCTAACAGTCGACCATCTAGCAGAAGCACTGCCAAAGCAAGCAGCTCTAGTAGATTTTATGATCTATAAAAAGGATGAAAAAGAACACCTTATCGCTGCAATTTTAGTTAATAACAACAACGAAACCATATATAATCTTCTCACCTACAACGACCTACCAACCATCAACCAACTGATAAATAACTATCGAATTTTGATTCAGGATGAAGATGCAGAGGAGGAAGAAATACAGGAGGCCGGACAAGCTTTATACGATAAATTATGGGCCCCTCTTAAACATGTTATAGGTTCATTAAAAGATATATATCTTATTCCAGATGGCCTACTTAACATCACCCCATTCAATGCACTGGTAGATGAGAAAAAAGCCTATTTAATCGAAAATATTAACCTTCATTTTCTCACATCAAGCCAGGAACTACTGCATAAAAGGGCAACTTCACCCAGGCATTTGGTCACAGTTATTTCCAGCCCCAATTTTAGTGCAGACGGTGTAACAGATCCAGCTATTTTAAAACAGCTCCAAAATCGTCACCCTGCGCACTTTAACGCAGACTTACGAGCTATGGCCCCAAGTGGTTTGCACAGTTTAGCCTTCGACCCTCTGCCAGGCTCTAAAAAAGAGGGCCGTATCATACTATCCATCATGGGAAACAAAGCTCAGGAGACCAACTCAGGCTTTCAAGATATTATTGCCCAGGAACAGGTTTTACGTCGTATGAAGCAAGCTCCTCAAATTCTTCATATCGCCACTCATGGTTTTTTCTTAGAACCAGACCCGGAGCATGAAAAACATATTTTGAAACAGCAACTCGATAAAAACAGACATATTCCCACCCCCGGCGACAACCCGCTTTTGCGTGCCGGACTTGCCTTCTCAGGTGCGAACAAAACCGCGCCAGCTTTAGGCACTATCGATCCCGATAACGATGGTATTTTAACCGCCTTTGAAGTCTTGGCTTTAGATTTTAGCCAAACGGATGTTGTGGTACTATCAGCATGCGAGACAGGGCTAGGAGAAATACACGTTGGTGAAGGTGTCTATGGCCTACGCCGAGCCTTTATAGAGGCGGGAGCAGGCTCGGTGGTCAATTCACTGTGGGAAGTTAGCGATTCGGGAACCCTACAATTAATGACCGGTTTTTACAAAAACCTTAAAGCAGGTAAGCCAACCCATGTAGCCTTAAGAGATTCACAACGCAGTATGATATCATCTTCAGAGTGGAGCTTTCCCTACATCTGGTCAGCTTTTTATCTGGTCGGGCACTAAGTTGCTCTAACACTAAGTGTTTAATTTTTTTAAAATTTTACTTGTCTTTCTACTAACAAAATCAACTTTAACAATTACAAGCCTCAAAAAACATAATAGAGTAGCCACCATCTATGGGCATTAAATTTTTTTACTTTTATGGGTTTTGGTATAATTGCAATGTATTGCAAACATAAATAATACCTGTTAGTTTGAAACAATAATAATTAAACTTTATTATTTCTTATTTGGTCTTTTAAAATACTGTTTTTTTGCTAAAGATATTTTGCCTTACATAGTATAATTAAACTGATAAATCTATTTATAAACGAGCAGGTAATTTAATAAATTTAGACTAAAAATATCTTTAAATAATTCTATAATTTTTAAATAGATGCAAATTTATCTGTAAAATATTTTTACTGTTTTTTATAAATAGAAATTATTGTAACCATCAATTATATTGCTACCGATAATTAAATAATGAATAAACTATCTAAAAATGAAACATTAGAACGTATATCTGCTATAATACCTCCAAACCTTGGTGGGTTTGGAGCAGAAAATTCTGGTGGCTCTTCTGTAAGCACTCAAGAAGGGGGGTTGCTATATGCTATTTGTAAAGTATTTCAACCTAAAAAAATTATAGAAACAGGAACCCACCACGGTACTACAACAAATTATCTCTTAAAATATTGCTCTGAAGATGAAGGACACGTTTACTCATTTGATGTAATTAGGGCTGGTCAATCTATCCTACCAGAACTGAAAATGAATAACTTAACTTTAACCACTCCAAAACGACTATTACTAAGACCAAAAGGTGATGAAAAGGATGTATCCTTTATCCGTAACGCAGTAAAATCTTGCGCTAACGATAATGGATGTGATCTATTTCTACATGACTCTGACCATAGATATGAAAATGTTCGCTGGGAATGGGACACAATACGACCGCACATGGTAACAAACCAAATTGTTGTACTTCACGATGTTCTTGGTAACTCAGATATGTTACAAACCAATCAACTTTTTGATGAAGTTGTTGACTGTCAATGGAAACATATTTTTGAAACGGAAAACGGCCTTGGTTTAATTGTGCTATAGGGTAAACAACACTTTTTTTAATAGATTTTGCAACATTTTCAATCAGTTCATTACATTTTTATTTAGCTACCTACCCTAAGCTTGATGAAGGCTTTTGAGTGAATTACTTGATTATACCCTGGGGTTATTCTGTCACCATTGTAAATTTTGCTTATTGGCTTGAAGGTTTTTTTAGTACATATGGTGAAATAATCGGTATTAGATTAGGCTCTGATTACAGTGGATTTTTGGGATAGAGCAATACTTTATATATTGGTGCTAATGCAAAATGCACATTTATGACAGCCCTGAAGACAATTACTGTGAATCTGTTAATTTGATGGGGGCAACCGTATATATACGCGGGATAAAATCTCTTTAATTTGTTACTTTGTTGTGTACCAAATCAACCTGGAATAACTTTCCCCAGGCTACCATACTCAGACGACCCAAGACGACACAAAGGGTCTATTGCTAAAGCAGATACGTTCATTCTTTTGTTGTCCATTATGGTTACAACATCATCTGCAATATAAACTGATTTAACCCTACCAATCACCATTGACTGATCCACTCCTTCTAACCGGATAATCTGGTGCTTAGAACAGGCAAAAGCTATTTGGCAATTTTTCAATCTGGGAAGTGAAAAATCGGTCATATTATCTAATTCAAGACCCTGTTTTATAACTTCTGACTCCCCCGCCGGAAGCGGGTCTGCCGATGTAGTAACATCATTTTGATGATTGGTAGAAGGAATATGAACTACAAAGTTGTCTCTGCTCTCAATATTTGTCAGAGTATCTTTGTTGGAGCCATCGTTCTTTTTACCTATAGAAATCATCAACAGCGGTGGTTTAGAACTTATACCAGTGAAGTAAGAAAATGGTGCCAGGTTATACTCTCCATTACCGTTGTCTGACAAAACCCATGCAATAGGTCTTGGGATCAATAGCTGGGTGAAAAGTCCGTAGACATGTCCTGGTTTTAAGGTGTTAAGGTCAATATGCATAAGTATCACAGACTAAAAAAAACAGATATTTCATAAAAACAGAAGATCAAGCCATTCCTGAAGCAGTATTAGCAACATCGGCTAGAGGTTCGGCTAAAGGTTCTTGATCATTGACAGGGAAGAAACTGTTGCTGTAAAAATGATGATTATTGCTACCCTCTTCGTCCATATTATTCAAATTGTTAATACCTGAATACTCCCTACCCTGCATCCAAAGAAGCTCTTCAATAGTACCAGCCATGACCTTTTCATTGGTGTTATTAGGATCTGGATCTGAAATGTTTAAGTCAAAAATAGTGGATACTTCATCATCCATCCAAGCAAATATCTCTGTTTTAGGATCAGATGGGAAGTCAGTATCAGAATTAACATTACCTTCACCAACCAAAAGACCTATCTCTACCATCATGCCCTGATCACCACCAACCCAAGTAAAGTTTCCTCTACTCAACACCTCGCCCACATCCTGAAGCCAGATAGACTCTTGGCTTGAATTTGCCCCTAGTGATATGGAGGCGATACCTAGATCATTTAGAGAGTATAGCTCTTGGGTTTGGGATACGCCGTCAGAGTCAGCATCAACCCAAACCAACACCCCATCAAATAGGGTGTCCTGACTGTCAATTGATCCACTTTGATTACTATCGAGACTTGAGAGCGCAGATAGTCCGGAACTCCAAGTTTCCCCATTGAACAGTTCGGAAAATAGCTCAGTCACATTATTGATTTGGCCATCCATATTAGTATCAAAGGCCAACACACCATCATCTGCCCCGACCCATCCCAACGGTTTTAGCAAAGAGTCGTCGATAGACATATCGAATACAACCTCCTCTTGTATCAACTCAATTCCATCACCGTCCAGATCAAGGATTATGGGGTCAAGGGTGGAAGCATATGTAAGCAAGTTGGAAGCATAACTACCTGTACTCGAAAGATTAGCACCCAATGGAATGGTAGAGTAGATAACATGCCCACTAGTAGAGGTAGTATCATAGTGGTAGGCAACGGTTCCCCATTTTGTAGAATCGTCTCGTGCATATACCAACACATCAACAGCAAGTGAACTGCCAGCAGACTTATTAATATAACCATGCATAGCATAAGTGCCGTAGAAGTCTTGGTTGCTTCCAGTAGTGCTGACTGTTGAGGAAACAGTCCCGTCATTAACTAAGTACCTTGTAACATCCAAGGCTGGGTTACCCGGCAGATGAGTGCTTACACCTGTTGCCCCATTATTTGCATGCCAATCGTGGATGATTATATCCATACCTTTGGCAACCGCATCGAAAACATCTGTCTTGTAACCACCATAAAGAGTAGTATTTATGTCAGAGCTGTTACTGGAATTTTCCAAAAACACCATCTCAAGCCCAGACAAATTAGCTTCTGAAAGGTTGCTTATAGGTATCGCCTCGTAACCTGCACTAGTAATGATACTACTATGTGTAGAAGACCCAAGATATCCAACTCTATGTTCAGAAGCACCATCAATGGTCACGGTAACAGTTTGTGATGTGCCACCATCGTGAGAGGTAGCAACAAAGCTATCGGTTAATGAGCTACCAGCAGCTAAACTCTGCACTGCGGTAAGGGTAGTATTTAGGCTGTAGCTCCAGGTTCCTCCATTTGTTAAAGAAAAGCTGCCATAATTATTGCTGCCAGCCACGCTGCTAATGGGCTGGAATAGTGCCTCTCCTGTATCGATGTCAGATATTGACAATACACCCGTTAAAGGGGTTGTATCATCTTCACCTATTGACCCTGTATACGTACCACCTATAGTTGCAGCATCATTAGCACCATTAATAGTCATAGTAACAGTTTGAGATGCAGTGCCATCTTTGGAGGTGGCAACAAAAGTATCAGTTAACGTACTGCCAGCAGCTAAGCTCTGTACTGTTGTATGGCTAGTATTGAGGGTGTAGTTCCAGGTTCCACTGTCTGTTAAAGAAAAGTTGCCATAATTATTGCTTCCGGCAATGCTGCTTATAGGTTGGAAGAGTGCCTCACCTAAGTCTACATCTGTTATAGACAAGACACCAGTTTTAGGGCTTGCATCGTCTTCACCTACTGCCCCAGAATTTGCACCACTTATGGATGCTGTATCATTAGTACCATTAATGGTAACAGTAACCGTTTCAGTTGTTCCTCCGTCATGGGAGGTAGCAATAAAAGTATCTGTTAACGAACTACCTGCAGCTAAGCTCTGTATTGTTGCAAGGGTGTTATTTAGGGTGTAGCTCCAGGTTCCACTGTTTGTTAAAGAAAAGCTGCCATAGTTATTACCACCCGCAACATTGCTGACAGGCTGGAAAAGAGCTTCATCATAATCGACGTCAGTTATTGACAAAACACCTGTTATTAAGTTGGTGTCGTCTTCACTTATTGCCCCTGTAGATGTACCACTAATGGTTGCTGCATCGTTTTCGCCGGCAATGGTGATTGTGATAATTTCACTACTACCATCCACAGAAACAGCAGTAAAATAGTCGTACCCCTGAGAATAATTAATATCAGAGCCACCAGTTAATAATTGTGTCTTACTGTTATCCAAGACATAAGACCAATTACCACCAGAATCAAGAGTGAATGAACCATATACTCCAACAACGCCACTTTGAGCTACAAAGGCTTCTTCAGTAGTTCCGTCAGGGTCAACAATGGTTAATGTATTGGAAATAGTGGTGATGGACTCTTCGCCCAACGAACCAGAAACAACACCACCAATGACAGCGTTTATGGTGGGGGTAACATTTATATCAATACTACCCAATACCTGAGTATAGTCATCTTTAATTTTAACCGATAGCGTGGCATAATCGATACCACTAATAGATCTATCGGTGTATATAGGTTTGAACTCCGAAAGAGCTAATGTGGCGTTGATATCCGCTGCTGTACCTGTAATAAAAACCTCTTGGGTTCCACTTCCAGTTACCGTTGCCGCCCCTGCCAGAGTTATATTTAAGACACCTCTACCAAGATCTACAGCAAGGTTGGCACTTAAAATATCATTAGCATCGGTATCTGTTACCACTACTAAATCAGAGAGTGTTAAAAACCCAGTTTCAGGTACGTTAATTTCATCAGAAAAAATGGTGAAATTATCTACTAAATGTGTGGCATATTCACCACCACAACGAGCACCTATAAAAAAGTCCCAACTAGCCTGAGGGGCCCAATTAGTTAGAGTTATATTACTTAATAGTGTAGTACCACCAAGAGAGACTGTCGCAACACCATCATCTACTGCGATATCAACAGTTTTGTAACCAGCATTAACTATATCGTAACCAACAGCAGCAGATCCTGCTAGTAGCCCGTTGTAAAAAATTTGTAGATTGTTCTGATCTCCATCACCATCATAAACATCTAAACGTACACTTAAGCCACTACCAGGATAATAATCTTCGTAGGGATAACCACCGGGCAAGTTTTCACCACCATTTGTATAGTTAAAACTGAAACCATCCGCAGGAGTACCGCTGTTGGGGGACCCGATATAAATATCGAATTGAGCGTTAAAATCCTCTACCAAGCCACCGGGGTCAACTAAAATAGATCCACTCTGCCCATAACCACCAGCAAGATATAATTCTCCAGAAGCAGTAACATATGCATTCCCAGTCAAAATGACTGCATTGGAAGCTTCGGGATCTGCTGTTACCGGGCTTGTCGAAAAGTTGGAAGAAAAAATAGAATATGACCCGGAAGGATTAAGGCTAAGGGTGGGTGGTGTGGAGCTAGTGGTTGTATCTACCGTACCTTCGCTGTTTGTATCAGTATTGGTGGCTACTATGCTTACTGCCATACTGCTTGGTAGTTTTATCGATCCGCTATAGATAGTTAATTGCGACAACTGAGTTGAAGTTGGGTTGGTCAAAGTCCAAGAACCATCGCCATTGTTGCTTCCTGCTGAAAGAGAAACACCAGTGGTTGGCAAACCAGAAATAGTAAAAGATGAGGTTATTTCCGAACCATCGGTATCATTAAAAGTAGTTGTAATAGGCAGGCTGTATTCATAGCTTGTACCGTTCCAACTTTCCGCACCCAAATTTGCATCAAAACTAGCAAATCCATCTGATACCGGATCTATAATTACATCCACAGATTGCTGGCTGGTTGTGCTGCTACCGTCATTTTCAGTTGCAGTGGTAACCACGTTTAAGGTGATCTTTGTGCTGTCATTAGCAACAGGAACAATACTCAACCCCAAAAGCTCATCGGGTAGGTTAGAGTTTTGCTCTGTAACTAACATATCGTTAATGTTGCTCTCAGACAAAGTCCAGATACCAGTGCTAATATCGTAGCTTCCAGTAGCAGTATTATCGCCAAAAAGATCAATACCACTTAACCCTGTAAACGTAACAGAACCAACCCCTGAACCCTCCACTGGAAATGTTAAGTTAGAAAATTCCGTCGGCACGACACTTGAGTCGTAAAAATCGTCAGTAAAGGTAAGAGAAACTGTGGTTCCAGGGTCGCTAGCTGTTGTAGCAACTGTGGCAGAAATAACCAAGTTGGTGTCGGGTGGTATAGTGTATGAGTCAGAAATTAAACTGAAGAGGTTTTTATAGAGCACTTCGGCTGAAGTAAACTCTATGGGCGTTTGTAGGGCGGACAATTCGCTGTTACTAAAAGTGAACTCTCCACTGTTTGCCTGGGTGCTTACAAATAGTTCCCCACCATCACGATTTAATAATTTAGCCCCTTCGGGTATGCCTTGTATGGTTACTGATATCACTTCAGAACCATCTGTATCTGCTAGGCTAGTAGCAATGTGGAGAGGAATTGAATAATCCTCACTGCCTTGGGAAGCCTCTACATAGAGATTAGGGGTATCAACTACTGGCAATACGTTAACGTTTACCTTAGCGACAGTAGCATTAGAAGCTAATGATGGGGTACTACCATCTACGGATGGGGAGACCTGAAAACTACCATCAATATCGCTATTGGGGTATGGTTTGAAAACTATGCCGTTCTGCCCCTCTTGATAGCTAATGGTACTGCCCTCTGCAATCAGCTTATCGGTGCTGCCATCATCGGCTAAAACCAGATATAGTTGACCTCCTACTATATTATCAATGTAGAAGTGGGTAACCTCATCGGAATCCACTGCGTTGCGGTCGATGGTGAAAACCCCTGTTGTGGTATCTTCATCAACAGTTATCTCAATTAACTCTGCAGATATCTCACCCGAATCTAGCTCTAATATTACACCATCTCCTACTGGTGCAACATCAATGGTAATTGTCGCTAATGCTAGGTCATCATCCTGGGCAGGGGTAGTGCCGTCCTGAGAAGGTGCTACACTAAAACTACCTGCTCCAACTCCATGGCTGTTTTCATTTGCTAAAAACCTAAGCCCGGTAACCCCTTCATCGTAGGTGATAAAATCTCCATCTGTAATAGGCCCTCGCTCTTTGTCAATAGAGTCACCTGATGCAAAATAGAGAGCACCTCCTTTTATATTACTTATCTGAAAATGGGTAACTTCGGTAGAATCGTTATCGTTACGAGCAAGAACAATAAGATCGGAAACAGTATCCTCCTTTACCGTCATTTTGGTTACTGCTTGGGTAGCCGAACCGCTCTCTGGTAGAGTAAAATAAGGGGTGTCAGCTATGGGGTCGATATAGATTAGTGCGTTACCAGTAGCATAACCACCGTTACCGTCCTGAACTCTATAAACTATCGTATCTTGACCAAAATAATCAGTATTTGAAGTATAGGTATAACTTCCATCACCGTTATCCACCAACGAGCCGTTAGATACCGTCGGCGATTCAACCAAAGAGATTGCATCACCATCAGCATCTGAATCGTTAGATAGTATGTCGCTTAATAAAAAAGTAAGAGAGGTGTCTTCTGTTGCGAAAAACTCCTCATCTGCCACTACAGGAAACGCATTGATGTAAACTGGTTCTACAATTACTTCCGTAGTCGTAGTAGTTGTTGTGGCAAGTGTGGACTCTACAGCTACAGTGTTTGTGGTTTCGACTGTGGTCTGTTCTTGAGCCTGTGTTTCCTGGTTAAGTGCCTGATCTATAGCTTGCGCCCCTTGCAGTTCCCCCTCAGCACTTTGTTCCTGAGCAACTTCAGCACTCAGCTCCTGATTAGCTTCAGCATTTAATTCCTGAGCAACCTCTGCTGCACCTTCTGCAGGAGCTTCACCTTCTCCTGCTGCTTCACCTTCAGCCGGAGCTTCACCTTCGGCTGCTGCTTCACCCTCTCCTTCAGCTGCTGCTTCGCCTTCTCCTTCTCCCTC
>JADGBW010000014.1:40366-43944 GCA_015231305.1 Magnetococcales bacterium
CAGCTGCTGCTTCGCCTTCTCCTTCTCCCTCGCCTTCAGCTGCTGCTTCGCCTTCGCCCTCTCCCTCGCCTTCAGCTGCTGCTTCGCCTTCGCCCTCTCCCTCGCCTTCAGCTGCTGCTTCACCTTCTCCTTCGCCTTCACCTTCTGTAGCAGCTTCTCCTTCACCTCCACCTTCGCCTTCTCCAGCAGCTTCACCTTCTACCGCAGCTTCGCCTTCGCCCTCTCCTTCACCCCCTCCTTCGCCTTCACCCTCTCCTTCACCTTCTCCCTCAGCTTCACCTTCAGCAACGCCCTCCTCAGTTGCACTTTCCTCCGAAGACAGAGCCAAAAGCTCCTCCATTTCAGGGTCAGGTTCAGTTGCGGTTTCAGCTGCTGCTTCTCCAAGTGTTTCTACTGTCTCTTCTGCTTCAGCCATAGCCCCATCGATACTCTCACCACCCTCGATGGACTCGGCTAAACTAGATAGGAAGAGTTCTGACTCCCCTTCTCCTCCTCCTTCAGTTAGAGTTTCTACAACCTCTTCAACACCATCGCCAGTAGCTAGTGCAGCTAAAAGTTCGTTTCCAGGGGTCGGCTCTGTTGCAACTGCTGCTGCAACATCAGCGGTTGTTTTAGCGGTTGCACCTGCCTCACTGATAGCCTCTTCTGCTGAACCACCCTCAGAAAGATTTTCACTTAAAGACTGCTGGAAAGAGCTTGCAGCGTCTGCCGATTGACTTGAAGATATCCCCTCACTTGCCTTAGCCGTAAGTTTGGCAACTTGGCTACCAACATTTTGCCCTGTTGCTAAAGCTGTTACTAGATTGCTGGCACCACCTTGGGCAGATACCGTTGATTGAGTAACAGAAATAGCTTTAGATATACTAGCAGCGTTACTTAAACTGCTACCAATGTTAGAACCATTAGCTAGAGATGAGGCAAGGCTGGACTGAAAAACAGAAGAACCACTTCCACCCAATTGAGCCACAACCTGACCAACTTGGTTACCAGTAGCTAAAGCGTTGAGAAGAACATCACTAGGTGCTGTGGCTCCTCCAGTAAAATTCTGCGCTGTTGCAACCACCTGAGCTGCAGTAGTTTTAGCTGCTGTAACTGCGTTGTCTAGGGAGTTACCCTGAGCTATGGATTCTGAAAGGTTGCTGATAAATGCCTGACTAGCAACACCTTGATTTTGGGCTGAAACACCAGTTGCAGAACCACTTTGAAGGGTGCTAATAACACTATCGACATTTTTACCAGATGTCATGGCCTGTAGTAGTGCATTTCCTGTAGATCCTGCTACTGCCTGAGCTCCCTGAACAACATTGACCTTTGCTACTTCTGCACTTTCTAAAGCTTGGCTCAAAGGTGCGCCCTGAGAGAGGTTGGTCTGTAGGTCTTGTAGAAAAGCCTCTTGAGCTTGGCCTCCCCCAGCGGTACCGACTCCTGCTACTTGACTCATGGTGGCATCTAAATTTTGCCCAGTAGCAAGGGCATTCATCAGGGTGTTGGAGCCAGTTTGAATACTGTTTTGTGTTGCGATGGTCTGGATTGATGCTTCAAAATCGCCTGATGCCAGACTAATGGCCTCACTTGGGGAAAGGTTAGAGGCCATTCCATTTAAAAAAGAAGATTTAAACGCCGCACTAGACGCTTTTGCATCTTTGGGTGATACACCATTGGCAATAGCCTTTGCCTCAGACTCCTGAGCAAGGGTGTTTAAAACCCCATCAATATCCTGTCCGCTCGCAATTGCGTTCAAAAGAGTGCTGGAAGAAAATCCAGGGGTATCCCCAGCTACAGAAGCTGATGGCGAACCAACTCCACTATTATTTTCATCTTCAGCCATTTTTCTTTATCCGCGTATATTCAGCTATGGTTCATTATCCAGCATTTTAAAGGGAATTAGCGCTTTTAAAAACCACAAATATCTGGAAACCCTTTTTATTTTTCAAGTCCACTCAACTTACCTCCCATGTTAACACATATTAATATACACGTGTTTGTTTTTTTTTCCATATTTGTTTACAAATTTAATTATTTTATAAAGCAAAATCTTGTAAAGTACGGTAAACACATAAGCTATTGACTCCAAGCAATTAAATCCGTTAAATTAAAAATTATTGATAACGCCATAAACTAGATAAGATCTTGCGTTCACTCTCTTAAAACCATCTCCAAAACACGAGTGGCCATAATTATATTCAGCTTAATAGGCCACTTGCTTGTATCCCAATGTAAATACAAGCTTATTACATTTTCATAACTATATTTACATCTGCTGCCTTACATCAGTAAAACGGATATTTTAATGACTAAGAAAAAGAAGTTTATCTGGATACTTGCCATAATTGGTCTAATCAGCCTCACTGGCTCTCTCATTATAAAAAAGCTGTTTTTCTCTGGTAAATTTGAAGAAACCTTTCAAATAGCTTTTGTCGCTCCTCTTTCTGGACCCCAAGCAAAAACTGGTGAGTCCATGCGCCGGGGTATAGAACTTTTTAAAGAAGAGTTCAACAAAGAAGGTGGCATGGATGGAAAAGGTCTTGTTATCCAAGAGTGGGATGACATGGATAGCCAAGCTGGTGCGCAAAAAGCAGCTAGAGAGGTGGTGAAAAATAAGGAAGTTGTGGCTGTTGTTGGCCATTGGAGCCAGCCAGCACTAGCTAGTGCAGCACAAATTTATGATGAGGCAGCAATCCCCCTAATCACCTTTTCATCTACAGACTCTCAACTGATAAACAGACACAGCCTGCTTTTTGATAATTTGTTTGGTATCAGCAAACAGTCCAAATTTTTAGCCAACTATACCCACAATGTTTTGGGTAAAAAGATAGTCACTATTATTCGTGATGACTCCCCATATGCTGAAATAGCCAGCAAGGGTTTTACTGATACTTATAAACGCTTTGGAACCAAAATCCGCTATGACCATCCGTTCTCTGCCTCTAGCCCAACTCTAGATCAAGACTTAAAAGCTATTATCGATATCCTTAAAGAGAAAAAGGATGCCGGAACCTGGTTTTTAGCCATGCGCGCTCCCTATGCTGCCAAAATCGTTAAAATGGCACGTGACGCAAAAATTAAAAATCAAATTGTTGGCCTAGACTCCATGGCTACGGATACATTTAAACAAAACCTATTTGATAAAGATGCTGACCCTGTTGTCAATGCTCAGTACAGCGATAAAATTTTAGTTTCAGCCCCTTTGCTCTATGATACCGCTGGACAAAAAACCCAGGCTTTTAAAAATAGATACCTCAAACGCTATGGGGTAAGACCAGACTGGGTTGCTAGTTTTGCTTATGAGTCTTTACAACTAATTACCGCCGGACTAAAACAGGCCCCCAATACCACAGAGAAATTGGGTATATCTGAGAGTAGACAAGGTATAGTCGACTATTTAAAAGGCCTTAATAAACCACAAAATAAATTTACAGGCGTAACTGGTGCAACCAGTTTTAAACCTAGTGGTGAAGGGCGTAAACCTGTTCAAATTGGTGTATATAACGGCAGTGAAATTATCTCCTCATTAACCCAACTGCAACCGTTGAGTTCTGGTAGTCCATCTAACTATTTTGAAGAGATAAAAAAAGGGC
>JADGBW010000202.1 GCA_015231305.1 Magnetococcales bacterium
CAATTTAACAAAAAATCCTATCATTCTTAATACCCTTGAGAAGCAAAATATTTTTAGTTTGGTTGAATTCAGTTTATATCTCCAAGTGCTGAAATTAACGGTTGTAGTTGACTCTCAAACCTTTGCCAACCATTGATTGAGCTTGTATACATTTGTTGCCGTACTTGAAAATTACTTGCTGTCACTATATTCCGTTTGGTTTTGTGAAAATCAATACAGCCTTCACTCCAAGTAAGTCCGCAAAAAGCCAATAGCTTTCTAGTCTCTTCTTCTTGGTTAGTTGTTAATTCCTCATAGTTACACTGATAAATATCATCAGGAAATAGCGTGTTCCAATGGGTCATCATGTCATAATATAAGCGATAATATTCACCAAGCTCTTTAAGGTTATAGGCATATTTATGTGTACCAACAAATTTAATACGGTAAATTGATAAACATGTATCTTTAGCAGATCGTACCGAGTGTATAATTTTTGCGTTTGGCAACATTAACCTAATTAAACCAATATAGAGGAAATTATCCGGCATTTTGTCTGTAATATGCTTAATGTCATGATTTAAATTGCGGATATTTTTAATATATTTCTCACCTAACTCTTTTATATCACCTTCTTTTAATCTTGAAACCGTATAGGGAATCATATTAACAAGGTTAGATGACATTGTCTCAAGCACACCATTTTTAACAAAAGATAGCTCCCCTGCTCCATGCACCTCTTTATGACTTGCTAGTATCTGTTCTATCAACGTTGTGCCAGAGCGTGGCATACCTAGTATGAATATAGGAGTATTATCTTTACAGCCTGATTCACCATGTTTTAAAAAAAGTTCTTTATTAAAAACCTTCTTGAAATTATTGAAGGTTTTTTTTGCATCAGCAATATTATATTCAAATGTCTCTCTCTCTAAACGGTTGCCTTCATTAAAATATATAAAAGCATCTTCATCATTTTTTATATCTACCATAGCTTTGCCAATGGCAAAATTAAGATGTATTTTATCCTTTTTATCTACCTGTTGTGACAAAACCGTTTTCAACTCTTCAACTTCAGAGTTTTGATTATATTTTTTACTTAAAGAAAGGTTAAAAAATAGTTCTGAAAAGCCTGGATCAATAGATATCGCTTTTTGGTAAATAGCAACTGCATCAACTGCCTTACCTTGTTCTTGTAGGGTCTTACCAAGATTGTTATATGCCTTGATGTATTTAGGGTCTATTTCTATGGACCTTTGGTAGCTAAGAACTGCTAAGTCATGTTTACCTTGTTCTTGTAGTGTATTTGCAAGATTAAAGTGATATAACGCAACATCAGGCTTTTGTGATATTGCTTGTTGATAATAATCAACCGCCTCATCTAGCCTACCCTGTAGTTGAAAAATACAGGCAAGGTTATTATAAGCACTAACATAATTTGGTTTATTAGATATTGCTTTTTGGCAGCTTGTTATTGCTTCTTCTATCTTGCCTTGCTCATACAATAGACTAGCAAAATCACAATAAGCTTCTGCATAATCTGGTTTTATGGAAAATACTTTTTGATATGCTTTATCTGCTTCTTCCAGTTTGCCACATGAGTGTAGTGCCGTAGCTAAATTTTTAAGTGCTTCACAATTTTTGGGCTGGTAGAGCAGACCTTGTTTATAATATTTCACCGCTTTTTCAAACTCACCAGCTTGGTGAAATGATAATCCTTTTTGAAACACCTCATCTACTGTCTGCTGTGCCATTTACACCTCAAATATAATAATACAATTTTAAAAATTTTAACTTT
Organism: Magnetococcales bacterium; assembly: GCA_015231305.1. Lineage (GTDB taxonomy): Bacteria > Pseudomonadota > Magnetococcia > Magnetococcales > JADFYX01. The sequence continues at coordinate 1,775 of JADGBW010000202.1, forward strand.
TATAGCGGTCTAAAATATTACTAACACATAATTGAGGAACATCGTCATTATCACTGAGGAGTACTTCAAAAGAGTTAAGCGTTGCTACCCAAAACTTACCAATTTACGACATTTAAATGGATTCTATTATATTTATGATGATTTTTTATTATTTAACAGTTCATCAAGTGAAAATCGCTTTTCTTTAATGAAGCGGCTAAACTCTTCAGCTGGAACAGGTCGACTTATAAGGTATCCCTGAAGCTCTTGACAACCTATATTTTTCAAAAACTCTAGCTGTTCCACAGTTTCAACTCCTTCAGCAACCACTCGCAGTTTCAAGCTTTTTGCCATAGATACTATTGCCGAAACAATAGCAGCATCGTCGGAATCTATAGTTAGATCACGAACAAAAGATTGATCTATCTTTAAAGTATTAATAGGAAACTTTTTTAAATAGCTCAAAGATGAATAACCAGTGCCAAAGTCGTCCATGGAGATACTCAAATCTAAGTCTCTAAACTGGTTAAGTATTGATGTTGCCTTCTCAGAGTCATCCATCATCATGCTCTCTGTTACTTCCAGCTCTAAATATTTAGCTGGCAAACCAGTCTCTTTAAGTACAGTCTCTACCATTTTATGGATATCAACTTGCTGAAACTGTCTTGGTGATAAGTTTACAGCCACCTTTAGTGGTATATTTTCTACCTCTAATAGATGTTTGTTAAAGTTACATGCCATCTCTAAAATTCGTTTACCCATAGGTATTATAAGGCCGATCTCTTCAGCCAAGGGGATAAACTGAAAAGGTGGAACCATACTACCATCACTTCGTTGCCACCTAACTAGAGCCTCCATACCCCGTATGGTTCCTGACTCAATATCGAGCTTGGGCTGAAAATGGAGAACAAATTGATCTTGATCTAAAGCATCGTGGAGTTCAGTCTCCAACTTCATACGACTGGAAGACTTAGCATTCATCTCATCTTTAAAAAATTTAAAATTACCTCTTCCGCTATCTTTTGCGTGGTACATAGCAACATCAGCATGTTTTGTTATAGTTTCAAAATCTTCGCCATCATCAGGAAAAATGGCAATACCGATACTCGCCCCTACGTGTGCATGGTGTTCTTTAATTTCCACAGTTTTTTGCAATGAGAAAATAATTTTACTGGCAATATGAGCTACGCCTTTGCCATCCTCAATATCTGTAAGTATGACTGTAAACTCATCTCCACCCAACCTTGAGACCGTATCCGAACTTCTTACACAATCTGTTAAACGACGGGAAATTTCTATCAAAAGTTGATCACCAGCAGCATGGCCTAAAGTATCATTTACAATTTTAAAACGGTCTAAATCTATAAACATTACTGCAATCTGTTTATGATGCCTTCTGGCATCTTCAAATTCTAAAGTTAGGCGGTCTTGAAACAACATACGGTTAGGAAGGTTGGTTAAAGGATCATAAAAAGCCAACTGTTCCAAACGTTGCTCTGTAGCTTTGATACGACTTATATCTGAAAAAATTCCAACATAGTTGGTTAACTTGTTATCTTTATCTTTTACAGCATTAATGGTGAGCCATTTAGGATAGATTTTACCCTGCTTGTTACGGTCCCATATCTCTCCTGACCAACGGTCTTTACTCAGCAGTGTTTTCCACATCAACTCATAAAATGCTTGGTCGTGGCGACCAGATTGGCCAATACTGGGGTTTTTTCCAATAACATCCGCTTTTTCAAACCCGGTTATTATAGTATAAGCTTGGTTTACATCAATAATGTTTGCATCAGGGTCTGTAATTACAATAGCTTCACTAGCATTTTCAAAAACCTTGGCTGCCATGCGCAGCCCTCTTTCGGTACGGTCCCGCTCAAGAGCTTCCTGTTTAAGTTGTTGGTTGGCAACCTCTAGTTCCTTAGTACGTTTAATTACACGCCTTTCTAACTCATTATATGCCTCGTGCAAAGCCTCTTTAGCCTGCTTGCGTTCAGTTATATCGTGAAGAATTCCGGTATAATAAGTTTTACCTTCGACTTTATATTCACTAACTGAGAGTTCAAGTGGAAAAACACCGCCATCAGGACATATTCCCTCTACCTCACGAATTGAACCAATAATATTTTTTATTCTGGTAACAAGATAATTTTCAAGGTAAGCATCATGTTTGTCTCTGTGGGGATTAGGCATAAGAATGCTAATATTTTTACCCAGCAGAGTTCCAGGTGCATAACCGAAAATATTTTCTAATGATGAGTTAGTTGATTGAATAATCCCTTTTTCGTTTATAGTGACTATTCCATCAACAGCAGATTGCAAAATTGCTCTGTTTTTTTCTACGCTCACACGCAACGATTCTAAAGCATTTATATTGTGACGATAGAATAATGAGAAGAAAATAATCATAAAGAGTAGTGCTAAAACCAGCCCAAAAATAATAAAGGCTCGTTCCATCTCTAAATTACTAACTCTTTTTTTCAACAATAACAACAACATATCACCCATCTTTTCGTTGCAAACAGATGTGGTTTTTATTGCTATCGAACCTTCATGGAAAAACTTTTTTGCATCAATATTTTTAGATCTGTTATTTTTAATTTCATCACTGAGCTTAAGAAAATCGTCTAAATATTGCTTCTGACCAATAGTAAAACAGGTAAATAGCTCTTTAAAATTTGGTGAAGATTCTAAAATAATTTTCTCAGTTCTGCTTATCTTATCTAAGCTTTGCTGTAGACTATTGAGCTTTGATGCAAAACTAAACAGATCAACTTCACTCTGTTTCTCTTTACTTAACAAACCACTACCAAGCCCTCTAACAAGACCCAAAGACTCAGAAAGATCTGGCAGAATATTAACCACCAAGCTCATTATGTAATAAGACTCCACTTCATGATCAAGAAGCAGTTTTGAACGTGTAGCTATTTTCTGGCTAATATCATTAATTTGATGAATGAGAGCAGAATATTTATCAAAAACATCAATTTGTGAAAAATTTGGGTTTTGCCCTATATCTATAGAAAGAACTTTTTTTTCTACGTTTGCAACTAGACCAGCAACTTTAAAAGTATCCGGTGAAAGATCTTTATTTAAGTTATTAAAACCCGCAACAACATTTTGATTAAGAGTATCTAGCTTTAATTTAACCTCATCAGTTGGTCTTAGTATCTGGATATAGCTAAGGCCACTGACCTTCTGCAAATCTGTGATAATACTATTTATTTTTTGAACCTGAACCAACCCAGTATGCTCAATATTTGTAAAGTCAATCTCACTATTAATCCTGGATAGGATTATATAAAGAGAAGCGACAACAAATAGTATAGGAACAATAATAGCTATACCATAATGCCAAAATGAAATTGTTGATTTTTTACTCATTGCTGGTTTGCCATCAAATACATTAGTCAACACTCTATTAAAATAATTAAGATGCAAAATATCATATCATGAAGCGATGATTTTTAAACGGAATATCAGTATCAATATTTTAAAATTTAACAAAAAAACAATAATTAGTGATTATTTGCCATATTATATTTGTAAAAACATACCTAGATCACACTATTATTTTCCAAACGCATTTACTAAGTAGCATTGCAAAAGTATTGTAAATAATAGATTGGATTTCAATAAAAAGAACCAAGACTTATTCATTACCACTATGTAATTAATACAAAATATTTATTAGTTATACATATCATTGAAAATTATTTTATTTCAAAAAAGCACAGCTTGCCTTACAAAACTAATAACTTTCA
>JADGBW010000203.1 GCA_015231305.1 Magnetococcales bacterium
ATAGGTATTCTAATATATTGTATATTCACATTATCGTAAAAGCCAATAATAGTTAAACTAAAATTCAGTAGATATCATAAAGTTATCTAACACCAACTGCCAGTTTAAGTTTTTATTATACCTAGCAAAACAGGAAACATTATATGGCAGAGCCATTTAAAAATTCATTTAATAAATCAGTTGTCTCCGGTATGGCTAGACATTTCTCAAAACAGTGGGAAGGCTTTGATAGCAATGGCTTTATTACAGATGCAACAACAAATTTAGACTCTTTAGAGTTAAAGGCCCGTTCTGACGTAATTACACAAACAATGTATAAGTATCTTCCTGCTGACTTTAATAAAGCAGGTAAAATTATTTTAGGCTCTCTTGGCACGCCATTAAGTGATGGTATCTCCTCAGGCGTTATTGATAAAAACGGTATTGCTGGTTGGGGTATTATGCCAATGGCAAATTATGTTGGAATATATGGACAGGATCATTTTGAGCTTTCCATGGAGCTGCTAAAAGAGATGACCAAACGTTTATCATCAGAGTTTGCCATACGTTATTTTATATTAGCGTTACCAGATAAAACATTGTCAATTTTAAAAAAATGGTCAACAGATGAAAATTATCATGTAAGGCGGTTGGTTTCTGAGGGGAGCCGACCCAGGCTTCCTTGGGCCATGAAATTGCCGATATATATTGAAGATCCTACCCCAGTTATAGAGTTACTTGAAAGACTTAAAAATGACCCCAGTGAATATGTTCGCCGTTCAGTAGCCAATAATTTAAATGATATTGCTAAGGATCATCCAGGTTTAGTAGCAAATATTGCAGCTAAATGGATAAATGGGGCAAGTGATGAGTTAAAAAAATTAATTAAACATGCATGTCGAACACTGATAAAAAATGGTCATAAAAAAACATTGGAGATTTTAGGGTTTAAGAGAGCCGAGGTTAAAAATGCATCTCTTAATGTGTTGACAAAAGACGTTGTTTTTGGTGGCTATTTAGAGTTTACTTTCAATATTTTATCAGATAGCAATAAAGACCAAGCCTTAATAATTGACTATATTATTCATCACCAAAAAAATTCTGGAAAAACTGCACCAAAAGTATTTAAGTGGAAGGTTACTAATTTACCAGCCAATAAACTGCTGTCGGCAACAAAAAAACATGTAATTAAAAAAATAACGACGCGTAAATATTATCAAGGAGAACATAAGGTGGAAATTATGGTAAATGGTGTATCTATGGGAGTTAATAAATTTAATCTATTAATACCGTAAATAATATATGTTCAACTAATTTTTCTATAACAGCGAGGGCATATCATTACTTTATTAGATTCATCCACTACCCATTGCTCTTTGATAGCTTTATCAACTGTACCGACAAACCACGACTTTCCATCAAAAGGTCTACGACCTATAGATCTCTTCAATGTGGTTTTGTTTAATGGTGCATTTTCTTGTATTCGACGGTCAAAGCATTTCCTGCGTCCAGAACCGCTCAAACGTCTATTATTTGGTAATTGAATAACATTAGAATGTGGTTCTGAATTTCTTCTATCTTTTTGATGATGCTGCTCTGGATTGCATACTGCACAATACAGCACCTCTAACTTAACCATTTAATGACCACCCCCAAGTAAGTACATATACAACTCATTGTGTTTAGTATCGTTGCTTATTGTTCAATAAGCAATGGAAGGCAGCAAACATGGGTTTATTAAGTATGTTTTTGCGAGTTGTAAAATAATCACCTAATAACCAATTATATGTTAATGCTGAGATACTTCTTTGGCCGGTAAATATTGCCAGGTTTAACTACATAAGATTGGGCTATATTTTCCAACTTACTATATTTTATAGATATCAATATATGTTATGCTTCTTGTATGTACTTGATATGTTAAATAATAATCAGGCTTTCGCATTTTTGCACGCTTATTGCAAGCTAGGAGGGTAAGAGGTTTTATTAAAATAATTTATTTCCAATAATTGGAGTTAAATAGTCATGATGATTCAATCAGTTAGTGCGTTACAATCCTATAATTTAATAGCAAATAGCTCAGCGAATGGGGCAAAATTGGCTAAACGTGGTGTCTCTGGTGAAGAGAAAACCTCAGAAAATAGTAACCCTCTAGATGGAGAAAATGTTCGTTCAAGTTCAGACTTTTTTTCCTTTTCCAGTGGTGGAGTAACAGCATATGCCAACCAAGCTCTAAAGGAAAAAGCACTAACAGAAATAAATCGCATGCTACAAGAGAGCGACCCCAATGCTAAAGCGGTAGAAGACCTTGATCCTGAAGACCATACTCCGTTAAAAACAGCTGAATATATTGTATCAGTATCAACAGGTTTTTTCGATAAATACGCTGAAAGCCACCCAGAGCTAGAGCAGCAAGGCCTGCTAGATGGTTTTATTGATTTAATATCTGGTGGAATTAAGCGTGGTTTAGAAGAAGCTAAAGATATACTTGAAGGGTTGGATGTTTTAAACGGTCATGTAAAAGAGGGAATCGATACAACTGATACCTTGATATGGGAAAAGCTAAAACTGTATTACGAAGAAAAACAGTCTAACTTCACAAAGACAAATGAGGTTGAAGAAGAGTATGCTGCAGCGGCTTAAAACTGATTTAACCTAGATCAGGTATCTACCTTATACGTTACTATAAACCTGGTCTAGGTTAAGATATTATTTACCAATAGTATTTTTTCCTAACATTACCAAGTCAAATTTCCATCCTCTATTTACCGCAGTTTTTATATTATTAAACTCTTTACAAAATAGTTCCCACAACTGTAAAAAATATATTGGTTATTTCCACAAGTTAAAGTAAATGATTATTTTAATGGAAATATGTTAGCTTTTACTATATATAGATGAAGCAATTTTAAAATAACTAATGAAACCATTACATTTATTAATACCTGTATTTATCTATGCCGCTCAAGAAAAAAAATGTTCTGATTGTTGATCATGACCCAATATTTCGAGAATTTTTATTAAGAATTTTTGAAAAAGATGGTTTTAATGCATATTGGTCTATAATTGATAAAGAAATGTGGGAGCTACTGCACCATCGCAAGGTTGACCTTGTTGTATTGGATGTGGAGTTACCAGGTGAAGGTGGTATATCTGTCTTACAAAAGCTAAGAAAAAGCCATGATATGGGAATTATCATGGTGTCTTCTCAGACATCACAAACTGAGCTTATAAGATGCTTAAAATATGGGGCTGATGATTATATAAACAAACCTATTAACAAAGATGAATTATTGTTACGGGCCAATAATCTACTTTATAGGATTGGTCAATCTAAAACAGATGGTGCAGCTGATAGGTTAAATAGACAGTTAATTTCAGATTATAAACAAGAGATTGCCAAACTAAGAGAACAACACAACTGGTTGCGTGGGCAATATGAAAGCCTTATTAATGCTCAAAAAATTGCTAAAACTGGTAGTTGGGATTGGGATATAACCAATGATACTCTTTTTTGGTCTGATGAAATATTTCGTATTTTTGGCCTAGATGCAAAAACCACTAAAGCAACATTTGATCTTTTTATATCAGCTGTTCATCCTGGTGACCGAGAGCATGTTAAAGCAGTAATTAACAAAACTCTTGAAAATGAAAGCCTAGACTATCAAATTAAACACCGAATTGTTTGGCCTGACGGTAACGTACGTTATGTTCTAGAGCGTGGAGAGGTTTTACGAGATAGCTATGGAAAACCTCTGCGTATGATTGGAACAGTGCTAGATGTAACAGCACGTAAAAAAGAGGAAGACCGTGAGATACGAGAAATTAGTTCTCGTATAACCATAAGCGCATTGTTGGAGACCGGTCTTGAAAACCTCTCTCTACAAAGGCAGCTAGAGATAGCTCTTGATATTATTCTTGCTATCCCTTGGCTGAGGTTCATAAATCAAGGGGCTATATTCATCACCGATAAAAATAGCGGTGATCTTAAAATGGTCTGCAATAAAAATCTTCCTGAATGTCTGCAACAAAGTTGTGCTCGCATTGCTTTTGGTCACTGTTTATGTGGGCAGGCCGCAGCCACAAGACAGATAGTTTTTTCTGACAAAGTTGATCATCAACATACCAACTTATACGATGGTATGGAAAATCATGGACATCTATGTGTTCCTATTATTTCTAAAAATGTACTTCTAGGAATCCTAAACCTTTATCTGCCACCTTTTCATAAACACGACCCAGAAGAAGAAGCGTTTATGTCTACGGTAGCAAATACTCTTGCAGGTCTTATTGAGAGAAGGCATACCGAAGAGGAGCTAGCAAAAACTCAAGAACGTTTACATCATAACGCTCATAATGACGCATTAACTAAGCTTCCCAACCGGATGTATCTATCTGAGTTGCTAGACTTATCTATTGCAAGAGCAAGGCGAGACAATACTTTAATGGCTGTACTTTTTATTGATTTAGACCGTTTTAAGTTGATAAACGATACCCTTGGCCATGATATTGGCGATCTTTTGCTTGTTGAAGCTTCAAAACGCATAAAAGAGTGTTTACGAGAATCTGATGTTTTAGCAAGACTTGGTGGTGATGAGTTTATTGCAATTTTATCAATAATTTCAGGAAAAAATGAGGTGGGAGCAGTAGCTCAGAGAATCATAGATAGCTTGAAAAGTTCGTTTATTTTAGATGGAAATAATTGTCAAATTGGTTCCAGTATTGGCATAGCATTTTTTCCTGGTGATGGTAAAAACCAACAAGAACTACTTAAGTCTGCTGACTTAGCAATGTATGAAGTTAAAAAGCGTGGCAGAAACCATTTTCTGTTTTTTGATTCTAAGTTGTATAATGGTGAATAACATTGCTGCTTACATAACCAAAAAACTCTCATAAAAATCTTTTGCAGTTATTTTTTTAGCGCATGTCTTACATATAAATATATCCATCTTTGTAGGATCACCAAAAATCCCATCTTCTGTATTTATATCAAAATATAAAGTGCAAACTTTACAATCTTTTATATCACTTTTTCGGCTTTCTAAATCATTTATAACCTCAACTGCCAACTCTCTGAAGGGAATAAATCCTGGACAAGAAATTATTTCATTATCGATATCATAGGTTATCTCAGGATAGTTCATGTTTTGGATGATAAAAATCCAATAGCTTGCATTAAAATCTCTTTGCGTTAAAAGGTTAGCTTCACTCCTGGTGAAAGCATTAAATTGTTGTTCTGATTTCATAAGTTTATAATCCTGAAAAAATTATTAAAATCAACAATCCATCGCAAATTGTTATTAAAGGTGAACAAGCTAGCAGTGTTTTATAAATATATTATTACACACTTGCCCGATATTTAAGTAGAAAATGTTCAATTTTTTACATCTTTGCAATTTGTTTATATTTTGCTAGTAATTTATGTGTTAGATAGTCATAGAGCTTTATATTGTCTTAAGCTAATTAAATAACTATAAAATTATTATCAGGAGTTCAAAATGAGTGTATTGTTAGAGTTTTCTATGAC
>JADGBW010000076.1 GCA_015231305.1 Magnetococcales bacterium
GAGGAGTAGGTGTTGCCGTGCATAGGGTCACAACTCCAAATTATCTCCTTGCCTTCCCTTGCAACAGTGCGAAGTAATTGAGGCAGGGAATCTTGGATTTTTTCGTGACCAAAACGGCAGATAAATGTTAAACGGCCTGGTTCATTTTGTGGGTTAATTTTTTCACATAACCCCAAAACGTCTTCAGCAGTGGCTGAAGGGCCAATTTTAACACCAATTGGATTGTGTACTCCGCTTAAAAACTCAACATGCGCCCCATCTAGCTGCCTTGTGCGTTCTCCTATCCACAACATATGGGCCGAACAGTCGTAAAAGTCGTTAGTTAAAGAGTCTTTACGTGTAAGAGCACTTTCATATTCTAAAATAAGTGCTTCGTGGCTGGTGAAATATTCAATTTCATTGATAGCTGGTGTGTTGCCAGCATTAATGCCTACAACTTTCATAAAGCGTAAAGATTCTGATAGCTTATCAGCTAGTTCTTTGTAGCGTTTACCCTGTGAGCTTTTAGTGACAAAGTCTAGGTTCCACTCATGAACCTTATTAAGGTCAGCATAACCACCGCTGGTTAAAGCTCTAAGCAGGTTTAAGGTGCTTGCAGACTGAAAGTAAGCTCGCTCTAAACGGGAAGGGTCAGGCTGCCTAGCCTCTTCAGAAAAATAGGGAGCGTTTACTGATTCACCACGGAAGCTTGGTAGTGAGACGCCATCTTGGGTCTCCATTGGGCTAGAGCGTGGCTTTGCAAACTGTCCTGCAATTCTACCAACCTTTACTATAGGTTTGTCTAGCCCCTGGGTAAGTATGATTGCCATTTGCAATAATACTTTTAATTTATCGCGGATTGAGTCTGCTCTGAAGTTATCGAAAGATTCTGCACAATCCCCACCTTGCAGTAAAAAAGCTTCTCCTTTGGCGACTCGCGCAAGTTGCTTTTTTAAAGAGCGCACTTCACCAGCAAAGACCAATGGGGGGTATAGTCCCAAATTTTTACTAGTCTTCTCCAGGTCAGCTTGATCTGGCCAATCTGGCTGTTGAAGGGCTTTATATTTTTTCCAAGAGTTAGGGTACCAATTTTTTGCGGTCACGTTACTACGTTTCCTTAATTAAATGTGGATAAGCTAATGATATCTAAAGAGCAGCAGTTAAGTAAGTTATTTAAACATAATCGTGTTCACTTATATACCTAATAATAACCTCTTTTTCTCTTAGTTACCATGGAGATTTATTTAATTGAGCTTTTCTATAGCTTCTTTAAGGTTTTTAGTTATGCTTTCTAACTTTCTTTCACCAAGTTTTAACCCGAAAAGATCTTTTATATAAAATACATCTACAGCTTTTTCGCCATAGCTGGATATTTTTGCTGTTAAAACTTGTATGCCTTGTGTTTGCAGTACCCGTGTGATGGTATAGAGAAGTCCTATACGATCAAGTGATGTAACTTCTAAAAGCGTAAATGTCTCAAAGCTGTTATCAATACGAATATCAACCGGAATACGAAAATGTTCAGGTTTTGTCTCCGCCATGGTTGATTTTGCCATAAGGTTATCAATCCAAATTTTACCTTCTAGCAGGGATATTAATTTTTTTTCTATCCTATCTAACCGTCTTTGATTTTGTATGGCTTTACCCTCTGTATTTTGGAAAATATATATATCCAAGGCCATACCGTCATTGGTGGTCGTAATATTGGCAGAGAGAATGTTTGTGCCTTCAGCAGCTAATACCCCCGATATTGTAGCAATAAGCCCAGGATGGTCTTGGGTGTGTAATAGTAGTTCTGTGGTGTCGGAATTTTCCTCCCAGCGGAATATAATAGCTAGAGGTGAATCTGCATGGGGAGCTAAAGCGATAAAATGTTCTGCGAGGGTTTTTGCATCATAGTGGAGAAAATAGTCAGGAGAAAAACGGTCAAAATGAGTGTTTAACTGCTCTTTTGAATAATCGTTAGCTAATAATTCTATGGCCTCTATTTTTCTCAAGTTTGCTTGCTCAACCATACCCTCTGGTTTAAATTTACCTTTTTCTAACGCTTCAATGGTTAAATTGTATAGTTGGCGCAATAAAGATGCTTTCCAAGGTGTCCATACCCCTGGGCCAACTGCTTGTATGTCAGTTATTGTTAATATCAGTAATAGTTTTAAATTTTCTACAGTACCTATTTCAGCAACAAATCGCGCTACTGTTTCAGGATCACCAATATCCATCCTAAAAGCAGTACGAGAAAATATCAGATGTTTTTTAACCAACCAGGTTATTTTTTCTACTTCTGCTTCGGGTATCTGTAATCTTTTACATACTTTTTCAGCAATAATCGCCCCTTTATCCTGATGTTGACCGCCTTGACCTTTGGCAATATCGTGAAACAGTATACCCAAAGTCAAAACTAAGGGGTCACGGATATTGTCCATAATTTGAGTCGCAAGTGGCAGCTCTTTGGATGACTCTTTTCTTTTGATTTTGCGCAGTGCTTCAACTGCTTGTAGAGTGTGCTCATCCACCGTAAAAATGTGAAATAGGTCATGTTGTGATTGACCTATTATCCTGCCAAATTCTGGTATATAACGACCTAAAACCCCGCTAGCACTCATCCGGCGTAACACCCAGGCTACTGCCCGTTTTTTACGGAGCATTTTTACAAAGAGTTCTGCGTGTGCAGGGTCTTCTCTGAACTCTTTATCGATTAGGCTTAAGCTTTTACGAATCAGACGCATTGATTCTGGGTGAATTGGCTTTATCTGATCTTGAGCTACAGCAAATATTTTTAAGAGCAACGTTGGGTTGTTAAGGAAAGCTTCAGAGTTTGACACCGTCACTTTTCCGCCAACCATCATTATGTTTTTTTCCAGGCGACGACGGTTCCACCAATGGATACGACGATGCTCTTCTTGATAGTTTCTTAAGAAGACCATAGAGAGGTTGCCAACTTGCCTTGCGACTTGGTAATTTCTGCGCATAAACTGCTCAACACCACGGATTCCCGGGCGGTTTTTATAACCAAATTCTTCGGCAATTTCTAATTGATATTGAAAAGTTAGACGGTCTTCACGACGATTTGCCCGGTAGTGTAGAGCGTTACGAACTCGGCGCAGATATTCTCTACTACGGATAAAAATTCTATACTCTTCTGGGGTAATGATACCCTGTGGAATTAGATCTTTGACTTGGCTAATTTTGTAACGATATTTAGATATCCAGAAAAAAGTTTGAATATCTCTTAAACCTCCTGGGTTCTCTTTTATATTGGGTTCTAAATAGAAATGAGTGTTACCAAATTTTTCGTGACGTTTACTTTGTTCAAGAATTTTTGCCCGCAAAAAACCTTCAGGATTTTTATCTAAAACTTTGTTAAACAATGTTTTTTTATAGGTATCAAACATTTCTTGATCCCCAGCAAGAAACCTTGATTCTAACATTGATGTACGAATTTCTAAATCTTGGCGTGCCTGTTGCACACATTCATCAATGGTTCTAACTGCGTGGCCGATATCTAATCCGAGATCCCAGAGACAGTAGAGCATTCTTTCAACGCTTGCTTCTTGATCTTCGGAAAGCTCGTCTGATATGAGAAAAAGGAGATCAATATCAGAAAAAGGAGCAAGTTCACCGCGACCATAACCACCGGTAGCAATTAGTGAAAATGGTTGTTTAACAGGGTTATGATGTAAAAGGTTGAATATTCGTTGTAATATAGCATCAACCAGTTTAGTACGGCCTTCTACGATGTACTGTCCAGACGCTCTTGTTAAATGGCGACGTTGTAGTCTTTTTTGACCTGTACCAAGGGCTAAGCGAAATAGGGCAATTAGTTGCTGTCGCTGGTCTTGGTTAACTGATCGACCGTCAGATTCTTGGGTAATCTGTTTTAAACGTCTATCTAAGCCAACGGCATCGAAAAGGTCTTGAACCTGAAAAGAGTTTGAGTTGTCACTGTCTAATAGATTTATTTTTGTGCCATTATTCACAAGGTTGAGATCCTAAACTTGAAGGTGTAAACGGCGATATGTTAATCTGCCGTGTTAGTTTGTTAAAAAGACTGTTTTACTTTTATCTTTGTGACTAACAAAAGAATTTTTAGTATCATATTAAGGGTGTAGCTAGCAAATGCTCAATATTTTCAATAAATTAAAAGGCCTTTTTTCTACTGACATGGCCATTGATCTTGGTACAGCAAACACCTTGGTTTATGTCCGTGGAAACGGTGTTGTACTATCTGAACCTTCCGTTGTGGCTATCCATGAAAGCCCCCGTGGTGGTCGTAAAGTGCTATCCGTTGGCAATGAAGCAAAACGGATGTTGGGTCGTACTCCTGGTAATATAGTTGCCACCCGCCCACTGCGAGATGGGGTTATAGCAGATTTCACCGTCACCGAGGCTATGTTGGGACATTTTATTCGTAAAGTCCACAAACGCAAACTGTTTTATTCGCCACGGATAATAGTTTGTGTGCCATTTGGGGCTACTCCTGTTGAAAGAAGGGCTATACGAGATGCTGCTGAAGGAGCAGGAGCTAGAGAGGTTTTCTTAATTGAAGAGCCTATGGCAGCCGCTATAGGTGCTGGAATGCCAGTAACTGAAGCTAGTGGTTCTATGGTGATTGATATAGGTGGAGGTACAACAGAGGTAGCTATTATATCTCTTGCTGGTATTGTTGCTTCACGCTCTATTCGTGTTGGTGGCGACAAGATGGACGAAGCTATTATTGCTCACGTTAGACGTAAATACTCTCTTTTAATAGGAGAGGGAACCGCAGAAAATATTAAAATTCAGGTTGGTTCTGCTTATCCATTAACAGAACGCCTAGAAGTTGAAGTAAAAGGTCGCGATTTGATCAATGGTGTGCCTAAACATCAGCTTATAACCGACCCAGAAATTTTAGAGGCCATGAGTGAGCCTATTAATGCTATAATCGAAGGTGTAAGGGTCACTCTAGAGCGTACTCCACCGGAGCTTGCTGCTGACATTGTTGATAGAGGTATAGTGCTAACAGGTGGGGGAGCTTTATTGCGAGGTTTTGATCAACTTCTTGCTGAAGAGACCGGACTGCCTGTTATCATTGCTGAAGATCCGCTATCCTGTGTTGTTATGGGGTCTGGTAGAGCATTAGAAGAGTTGGATGTTATGTCAGATATATTAATGGATCAGTAACTTTATAAAAATAGTCTGATTCTCCTAATTATAAGAGATGAAGTTCCAGGATTATGGTAGAGCTTCTCGCCCTTCTCAAACAGTTCCGAAATAGCATGGTAGCAGCCTTAATGTTGGCTGTTGCGTTGGTTTTGTTGCTTTCTTTGCGTTTTTATGAGCCTGGTCAACATAAATTAATAAGTGACCGGGTGTTAGATGTGGTCGGACCCATACAAAAAGTTATCCTCTCGCCTATTGCTGGCTATCGTCATATCCAGACCCGTATTTCAGAACTAAAACAACTAGATTTAGATAACCAGCTAATGAAGGCCGAACTGCGAAAGCTGCGACCTTTAGGAAGTCGTCTAAAGGAGCTAAAGCTAGAAAATGCACGTCTAATGAAGCTATTAAATATTCCCTACAGGCCAGATTATCAAAGTATGTCTGCTAGGGTGATAGGAGATAGCTCTTCTGTATTTGCCCGCTCTTTGCTTATTAACGTTGGACGGGCAGAAGGAGTTTTTCCTAATGCCATAGTTATTGTACCTGAAGGTCTTCTTGGCCGAGTTGTTAGGGTTGGTACTCACACATCTCTTGTTCTTACTTTGTTAGACTTAAACTCACGGGTTCCGGTGTTAGTACAAAGAACCAGAGATAGGGGGTTAGCTACTGGTTTTAACGGTCGTAAATTGCATCTAGAATTTGTCGCCAAAGAGGCTGAAATTAAACTCGATGATCTAATTGTCACATCTGGTACTGGGGATGGTTTTCCTAAAGGATTGGTAGTAGGGAGGGTGGAAAATTTGTCTAATGGTGGTAACGGACTCTTCAGAAAATTAACAGTTATGCCTGTGGTAGATTTTGACCATGTGGAGGACGTTGCAATATTAATGGTTCCCTCAAGAGAGGATGATATAGAAGAAATTGAGTGGGATATTAGTACGGCAGAAAACCCTTGATTTCATTCCTCCTAGTTCCGTGGGTTCCTCTTCTTACTGTATGGATAGCCCTTGTAATACAAGAGTTGGCATTACCATTTGCTGCTTGGTCGGTTTTCCGCCCTGATTTAGTCCTTATTTGTCTCTTCTACTGGCGGTTGTATCGCTCCGATCTTTGTGGTCCTGTGTTAGCATTTATGGTAGGGTTGCTTCTAGATATAGTCTCTGGCACTCCCTTGGGTTTAAATGCTTTTTCTAAGGTAGTAATGGTTATTTTGGTGGGTCATTTTAGTATACGCTTAAGGGCAGCAGAGTTTATGCATCTTCTGCCTGTAATGATGCTGTTGGTTGTTATAGATTTGCTCATTCAACTGCTACTTTTCTCGGCTTTACGAGGTAATGAGTTTTTTCTCCCCCTCTTTTTTGGTCGTCCCATAGCAACAATGTTGCTAATGCCGATGGTGGTTGCCATACTTATCTATATACAAAAATCATGGTTGGAGTACGAATAAATGCTGGATGATGTACATGCCAAGTTCCAAGTAGATGCTCGTCGGCGTTTGTGGATAGTTGGTGGTGGACTGTTTGGTGCTTTTTCAATATTGGGTGGGCGACTTTTCTATCTGCAGGTTATGAAAGGTGGAGATTATCGTAACTTAGCAGAGGATAACAGAATTTCCCTACAGCCTATATCTGCATCAAGGGGGCGAATTTTAGATAGAAACGGACAGGTAATGGTAGATAACCGACCAGATTTCCGTCTGGCAGTTATTCCCGAATTAACAGGTAATTTTTCTGATCTTCTTGACCGTTTGCAGCCAATATTAAAACTTTCACAAAAACAGGTAGACTCCATATATGACCGTGTGCAGAGACAACGCTCTTTTTTACCATTGCAGATCAAGTCTCATCTAACATGGCAGGAGGTGAGTAAAATTGAGTCCCAAATCCATACTTTCCCAGGTGTTACAATTCAGGTTCAAGCAATTAGAGATTATCCTCAAGGAGTGTCAGCAGCCCATCTTTTAGGTTATATCGGTGAGGTTAACGATAGGGATGAAAGACGTTTTCCTGCTATCCACTATCGCTCGGGTGATTTTGTAGGTAAAAGCGGTATGGAGAGGCAGTTTGAAGTACAGCTCAGAGGCCGAGAAGGGGTGCGTGAGATGGAGGTTAACGCAACTGGTCGACAGATTCGCCAGCTGCGCCAGACCCCACCACGAGCAGGAGAAGATCTTAAATTAACCATTGATTTAGGCCTGCAACAGGTTGCAGAAAAAGCGTTGGCTGGAAAAGTAGGGTCGGTTGTTATAATTGATCCTAATAACGGCAGGGTATTGGTTATGGCTAACCAACCCTCTTATGACCCAAATAAATTTATTAGGGGTTTTACTGCTAAAGAGTGGCACGAAATAGTATCAGACCCTGATCGTCCTTTGGGTAACAAAGCTGTTCAGGGGCAATATCCTCCTGGTTCTACCTTTAAAATGGTTGTGGCCCTTGCTGCTATGGCAGAAGGAAAGCTAGATGCAAAAGAGCGTTATTATTGCCCTGGCCACATTATCCGCGAGAAACATAAATTTTATTGTTGGAAACGCAAAGGCCATGGGCAGGTTGGCTTGGTGCAGGCTCTTGCGCAGTCTTGTGATGTCTTTTTTTATAAGTTGGCAGAGCAGGTAGGTATTGATGCAATTGAAAGACAAGCCAGAAGACTTGGTTTGGGTGACACGACTAAAATTGGCTTAAATGGTGAAAAACCTGGCTTGGTCCCATCACGTTCTTGGAAGCGAGCAATGCAGGGTTTGGTATGGTATCCCGGTGAGACCTTAATAACTGCAATTGGTCAGGGTTATCTATTGGCTACTCCTTTGCAGTTAGCAAATATGATGGCTGCAATTGCTAATGGTGGCACAGTATATAGACCTTCATTAGTTGACTTAGGTGCTGATGAGTTACCAGAGGTGCTACAGTGGGGCCATATCAATACCGCACAAATGGCACTTTTGAAAAAAGGTCTGCTTGAGGTGGTGCATGGTTATGCTGGTACGGCAAAACGCTATAAACCCGATTCAGTAAAAGCAGCTGGTAAAACCGGAACCTCCCAGGTGGTACGCCATAAGCGTGAAGATTCTGGAAAAATTATCAAATCAGATAATGACCGTCATAAAGATCATGCACTCTACGTTAGCTATGCCCCAGCAGACCCTAATAGCGAGCCAAAGCTGGCAATCTCCATTGTTATTGAACATGGAGGTCATGGAAGCTCCGCAGCAGCACCTATAGCAAAAGAGTTGATAGATTATTATTTCTCACGGCAAAATGGAGGTGAGGATAGTAGTGACAATAGCTGATAAAAGAGGATATCTAGGTCTGGGGGGAGAGAGCTCTTTGAGTTGGGCAGAACGCTTTGCCCGTTTTCCATGGAGCTTACTTGCAATGTTGGTAGTTTTGGCATCAGTAGGCTTTGTGGTGCTATATTCAGCAACTGGTGGTGGTGATAACCTTCCACTACTTTGGCGACAGATGATCCGCTTTAGTGCTGGCCTATGTATCATGTTAGCTATTGGCATAATAGGGGGAGAGAAGCTCTACCGTCGATACGCTTATATGTTTTATGGTATCTCATTATTGTTATTGGTTGCAGTGTTTTTTGCCGGAACCATGGGTATGGGGGCTAGGCGATGGTTATCTATAGGTGGTTTTTTGCTCCAACCTTCCGAACTTATGAAAGTGGCTTTGGTTTTAGCTCTTGCGAGATATTCTCACGATAGGGCAGCATCAATGCGTTTTGATTCTGGGGGGGTGGCTATACCACTTTTAATGATAGCAGTTCCATCAATTTTTATTATGAAACAACCAGATTTAGGAACCGCTATTATGGTCATTTCAGTAGGGGTGACAGTAATGGTGGTGTCTGGACTATCTTGGACTTTAATTTTAGGTTCTTTATTTATATTTGGAGCATCTATTCCCGTAGCCTGGAACTACTTATACGACTACCAACGCCAACGTGTATTAACCCTATTTTTCCCAGAACAAGATCCTCTAGGGGCAGGTTATCATATTATTCAGTCTAAAATAGCCATCGGTTCTGGGGGTGTATTTGGCAAAGGTTTTATGGTGGGTAGCCAAAGTCGCCTGGAATTTTTACCAGAGAGACACACTGATTTTATTTTTTCAGTATTGGCTGAAGAGTGGGGTTTTTTAGGTGGTATAGCTCTACTGATTCTTTATGGTATCATTATTGTCCGCACTTTGATTATTGCAACCAGGGCTAGTGACCGCTTTGGTCTATTGGTTGGTGTCGGTATGACAGCATTTTTTGCTTTCCAAGTGCTGGTCAATATAGGTATGGTTATTGGTCTTTTGCCTGTCGTTGGAATACCCTTACCATTTATTAGTTATGGTGGTAGTTCAATGTTAACCCTAATGATGGCTATGGGGTTTTTGTGCCATGTTAGTTTATACTCGAAACAGCATGGACGTTCAGTTTGAGTTACAGGATAGCTTATATAAGCTAGTCCTAAAAAAAGAGGGGAAAATAAAACGTGAAGCTATCTAAATTGGCAACAGATTTAGGCCTGGAACATCTAGGTGGAGATATTTCCATATCAGCAGTTGCCCCAGTCAAAGAGGCAGGGGTTGAGCACCTATCTTTTGTAACACAAAAAAAATATTTTGCGATGGTAGATGACATAGGAGCATTGGTTGTTTCTCCTGATTTAGCAAATGAGGCAGCTATTGTATCTAAACCACGTTTAGTTAGTAAGGTTCCAGCTTTGGACGTAGCAAGAGCTGCTAAGCTTTTGGGACAAGAGTATCTAGTTTTTTCTGGTATCCATCCCAATGCTTCTGTAGACCCAACCGCTAGCATTGGAAAAAATGTTGCTATTGGCCCTGGTGCTGTTATTGGAGCGGGGGTAGTGGTGGGAGATAATACAGTAATACAGGCTGGGGTGGTGGTTTATGATCGTTGTGAAATTGGAGCAAAATGTATAATTAAGGCCAATACGGTTATTGGTGGAGAGGGGTTCGGCTATGAGTTAGACAAGGGTAGCTTGGAGTCTATCACTCACTTTGGTATTGTGCAGATTGCCGACGATGTACATATTGGTTCTGGTGGCACTATTGATAGGGCAAGGTTTGGTGCTACTGTTATTGGCAGTGGAACTAGAATTGATAATATGGTTCACATAGCCCACAATGTACAGATAGGTAGGAGCTGTATTATTGTAGCTCAAGTTGGTATTTCAGGTTCTTGTGTAATTGAAGATGGTGTAGTAATGGGTGGGCAAGTTGGCTGTGTACCACATATAACAATAGGAACAGGAGCGCGAATAGGTGCTTCAACTGGAGTGATATCCGATGTTCCAGCAGGTATTACCTGGACCGGATGGTTTGGTCAGCCCCACCGTAAGGCTATGGCTGAAGTAATAGCATCAAGAAAATTGCCGGACTTTATGAAACGAGTTCAGGCTTTCATGAAAAAATACGAGGAGTAGTACTAAAATGGGAATGGAAAATCATGTGCGAGATCGTTATTCAGAAGGCGCAACAAAGGTAGTTGAGGCTCTTTGCTGCCCTGTATCTTATGATGCTGGCCTTTTAAAAATATTACCAAAAGAGATTATTGATCGTGACTATGGCTGTGGTGATCCATCAAGTTATGTAAAAAAAGGAGATACAGTTCTCGATTTAGGCTCTGGTGGTGGTAAAATTTGTTATATGGCTGCTCAGCTAGTTGGTGAAGGCGGCAAAGTTATTGGCATTGATATGAACGATGATATGCTGGCTTTAGCCCGTAAATATCAAGACGATATAGCGAAAAAATTGGGGGAAGACCGGGTTGTCTTTCATAAAGGTCGCATTCAAGACCTATCTTTATCATTAGATAGAGTTTCTGAATATCTTGCTGCAAATAATGTTATCGATCTAGAGTCAGCTGATGCTTTTGATGCTTGGGTGGCTACCCAAAGATCAGAGTCACCTATGATTGAAGATAATAGTGTAGATTTAGTAATATCCAACTGTGTGCTAAATTTAGTTGACGATGCTATGAAATGGCACATGGTAGAAGAGATATTTAGGGTGGTAAAGCCCGGTGGCAGGGTTGCAATTTCTGATATTGTGTCTGATGTATTGGTTCCTGAAGAGCTAAAGGCCGACCCAGAGTTGTGGAGTGGTTGCATATCTGGAGCTTTTGTAGAGTCAGAATTAATTGAGATGTTCGGCAGTGTTGGTTTTACTGCTGTAGCATTTGATAAGTGGGACGAAAAACCTTGGCAGATTGTTGATGACATTGAATTTCGCTCTGTTACACTAACAGCTACCAAGCCTTTGTCTTCTACCCATGAAGAACAGCTAGATATGGGCCATGGTGTAATATATCGTGGGCCAATGGCGGTTGTTGAAGACGAGCTTGGCAATGTTTTTCCTGCTGGGGTGCGTATCGCTGTCTCCCAACAGGTGTTCGAGCGTTTGGGGATGGCTCCTTTTGCTGAACAATTTATCCTTTTATCCCCAGAAAATCCACCAAACCCAGCTCTTTTTACAGCTTCCCCTGGAACTATACGCCACCCAACTGAAACTCGTGGTGGAAAATCGATGTTTAAAAGTGATGGTGGGTGTGGGCCATCGTCAGGCTGTTGCTGATATCACTTAATATTTTAGGTCGCACACCAATTGCAGGTCAGGTAAAAACCCGACTTATACCTGCATTAGGTGCAAATGGTGCTGCTATAGCTCATGAACAACTGCTTAGTCATGTTGTTGGGGTAGCTAAGGCTTGGTGTGAAGGGGTAGCCAATAGAGAGTTAAAATTGTGGTGCACCCCTGACATCATACACCCATATTTTAATGTTTTATTGCCTGGTGAGCAAAGATACAAACAGCCTCAAGGAGATCTAGGCCAGCGTATGTCAGCTATTGTCTCTCAAGGCTTGCAAACTGCTGATGGGGTTGTGTTACTTGGTGGAGATGGGGTTTCAGTATCTGAAACTCTTTTAAACCAAGTTGAAGCAGCCTTAGCACAAGTTCCTGTTGTTATAGCTTCAGCCGAAGATGGTGGTTATATTTTAATTGCCATGAGTACACATGTTCCATCACTATTTACCAATATGCCGTGGGGTACTGATAAAATAGCCCAAGAGACAAGGTTAAGGTTGAATTCGCAAAATATACAGTGGCAAGATTTTTCTGGTCAGTGGGATGTGGATAATGCCCACGACTGGGAGCGTTTTAAACGCACGTTTCAACCCAAATAACATTTTAAAAAAAGGGATTAATTGTGATGATGCTTAAAAAGCGTTTTATTATTGTTACCATGTTTTTTTGGATTATTGCTCTACCATTATCAGCTCATGCAACTGAGGATATTCAGTGGTGGCATGCTATGGGTGGAAAGTTGGGGGAGAAGGTAGTTGAATTGGCTAATGGTTTTAACTCATCTCAAAGCCACTATCGTGTAGTACCTGTTTATAAAGGTAACTATACCGAGACAATGACCGCTGGTATTGCAGCTTTTCGTTCTAAACGTCCCCCTCATATTTTACAGGTTTTTGAGGTTGGTACTGCAACAATGATGGCAGCTCGCAAGGCTATTAGACCAATAGCTGAGGTGATGGCTGATGCGGGTGAGCCATTTGATGCTAAGCAATACATTGCTTCAATATCTGGTTATTACACCAGTAAAAATGGTGAGATGCTCTCCTTACCTTTTAATAGCTCTACACCAGTACTTTATTATAATAAAAAAGCTTTCAAAAAAGCAGGGCTGGACCCTGCAAAACCACCTAAAACCTGGCAGCAGGTTGAGGTTTTTGCTAAAAAATTAATAGCGTCTGGTTATGAGTGTGGTTTCTCATCTGCATGGATATCTTGGATCCACCTAGAGAATATGTCGGCTTGGCACAATAGGGCTTTTGCTACAAAAGCTAACGGTTTTGAAGGTTTTGATACCAGGCTGCTTATAAATGGTGAGTTAGGGGTAAAACATTTATCTAAATTAAAAGCTTGGCAGGATGAAAAAATATTCGTTTATGGGGGAAGACGTAACTTGGGTAACTCTAAATTTATAAGTGAAATTTGCCCAATGTATACTGAGTCATCAGCAGGTTACGCAGGTTTTAAGGCAGCAGCAGATTTTGATTTTGGCATTAGTGAACTACCATATTGGTCAGACGTTGTTGAGACCCCCCAAAATACTATTATTGGTGGAGCAAGTTTATGGGTAATGGCTGGGCATAAAAATTCTGAATATAAAGGTGTAGCAAAATTTTTAAACTACCTCTCTTCACCAGCCATTCAAGCAGACTGGCATCAATCAACAGGTTATCTACCCATTACAAAAAATGCTTATGAGCTAACCAAAAGTTCAGGTTATTACAAAAAAAATCCTGACATGGAAGTTGCTTTGCAGCAGATGACTAGAGTTGAACCTAGTAAAAATTCTCGGGGTTTACGTTTTGGCAATATGGTGCGTATTCGTGATGTTATTTATAACGAGATAGAGGGTGTACTTGCAGGTAAAAGAACGGTTAAAAAAGGGCTTAATAATATCGTTAAAAATGGCAATAAACTTTTGCGTAAATTTGAGAGGATCAATAAATCCAGAAGTCGTAAATAATAACTGTTAACAGCTGGATATTAAATTAAATATTTATGGATAGGCAAACTCTTTTTAAAAGCAGTTATTTACCCTACCTGTTATTAGCACCTCAGTTGCTGATAACCCTGATATTTTTTATTTGGCCAGCATGCTCTGCTCTTTTGCAATCTATGATGATGGAAGACCCTTTTGGCATGGAGTCAATATATGTGGGGTTGGATAATTTTTATCTATTATTTGAAGATAATGAATACATAGATGCTTTGGAGATAACAGCTATTTTTAGCTTGTTGGTCTGCTTTTTTTCTTTAACTCTATCTCTGTTATTTGCTTTGTTGGCGGATAGGATAATTAAAGGGGCAGTGGTCTATAAAACCTTGTTAATTTGGCCTTATGCTGTTGCTCCGGCTGTGGCAGGTGTGCTTTGGTTATTTTTGTTTAACCCAACGGTGGGTATTTTTGCCTATTTTATGCAGTGGTTGGGGTACGACTGGAACCACCATTTAAATAGTGGACAGGCTCTGTTTTTAGTTGTGGTGGCAGGGGTCTGGAAACAGATCTCATATAATTTTCTGTTTTTTCTTGCTGGTCTTCAGGCAATACCACGTTCTTTAATAGAGGCAGCAGCCATTGATGGTGCTGGTGCTATACGGCGGTTTTGGACAATTATTTTACCACTACTGTCACCTACAACATTTTTTCTTGTGGTTATAAACATTGTCTACGCTTTTTTTGATACTTTCGGAATTATCCATCAGGTAACAGGTGGCGGACCTGATGGAGCCACAAATATTTTAGTATATAAAGTGTTCCATGATGGTTTTTTAGGGCTTGATCTTGGTAGTTCTGCCGCTCAGTCAGTAATTTTGATGGTAATAGTCGGTATTTTAACCATATTGCAGTTTCGTTATGTAGAACGAGAGGTACACTATTAGGGTTTTGTTAAATTAGGCGACCTGTTATTCACTTTCTTTATTTTTTCCTCGGTTGGGACAGTTATCTTTTAAACAGTCCACATATATGTAAAGGGCGTGATCTCGCACAGCAAATCCACGGTCTTTAGCAATTTCTTGTTGACGTTTTTCAATGCTTTCATCAACAAATTCTTCTACTTGACCACACTCTAAACAGACCAAGTGGTCATGGTGAAGACCTTCATTTAGTTCAAATACAGCTTTACCTGTCTCAAAGTGGTGGCGTTGCAATAGCCCTGCGTGTTCAAATTGTGTAAGAACTCGGTAGATGGTAGCTAGGCCAATTTCATCCTCATCCATAAGAAATTTTTTAAAGACATCTTCAGCAGTAAAGTGTGTGTCCGGTTGGTTTAAGAAGAGTTCCAACACTCGCAAGCGTGGCAGAGTAGCTTTAAGTCCAGCCTTTTTTAGATTATTGTTCATGTTCATGTCAGCGTACCCTAATGTTTATTGCGAAGCGTAAGTTGCGCGAGAATTATCATCTAATATTAAATATACAGGATTAAGTACAAAAAAAATCGGTATTGCACAAAAAATATAAAAGGTGTTAAGTTTCTACTCCTACTATAAATTAATAAGCCTCGATAGTGAAGGTCATTCAGATTTTAAAAAATTAACATGCACTATTTGAGAAAACATTTTGACAATAAATGGTGAAATAATGAAAAAATTTGCTGGACTATTAGTAGCTCTCTTTATTCTTGGATTTAGTGGAGGAGCCAAGGCAGATGTATTGGTATTGATACATGGATATTTGGGATCTCCTGGAAGTTGGGAAGAGAGTGGTGTTGCTTCGGTTTTAGAGCAAAATGGTTGGAGTAGGGCAGGTATAGTCTCCACCGACCCTGGTGGTAGAGTTCATCTGCTACCTGCTATGGCTGGGCAAAAGAAAAAAAACAAGGTCTACATTGTATCTTTACCATCTATAGCACCCATAAATTTTCAAGCTTACCATTTACAGCAAATGCTGAACTTTTTAAATAATCGACATGGGGGTGAGCAATTTATTCTTGCTGGTCATTCAGTGGGTGGGGTTGTCGCAAGGCTGGCAATTGTTAAAAATCTTGTGCCAGCTCCCCACGCTTTAATAACAATTGCTTCTCCTCATCTTGGTACACCAAGAGCCGGACAAGCCCTAGACTTTACCGACTCTCCATGGCCTGTTGAGGTTGTAAAAGATATTTTTGGTGGACCTCAATACAACACCTTAAAGTCATCACGTAGTCTCTATTATGATATATCCGGCACATGGCCTGGTTCTTTATTATACCAATTGAATAATTCTCCTCATCCTAAAATCAACTATGTCTCTATTTTAAGAGGAGAACCATTTATGATTTGGGGTGATAATATTGTGCCAACCATAAGTCAAGATATGAATAATGTTCCTCAACTAAGGGGCAAATCAATAGTTTATACTTCTGGTAGTGGTCACTCTTTAGTAGCTGCTGATGGATTTTTATTAGCTGAAACTCTTAAATATATCGCATCAAAATAGTACCAAAAAAGGCAGCTGTAAGCCCATTTTACAGCTGCCTTTTTTTATTTTTTTTAAAGAAAACTGCAAGGCAGTTCTGCCTCTTATTTTGTATTTATATTACAAACTTAAACTACCATAAATAGAACATTTTTTCATTATATATTGGGGTAGGCACAAAATGTGAATTAGTTATGAATATGTGATAGTTCACTTATCAAGGAAAACAGTTATTAGTTGTGACTGTGACTTGATTAACCAGCAATATTTTTTTTCTACATTGAAAAGTTAATGTTAGATTTAGAGGTTTAACTGATGGATTATATTGATTTTCTTTACCAATCTTCACCAAAAATAAGTGAAAATATGGTTGGAGAACGCTTAGAAGATGCGGTTGTGTGTAGTGAACAGAAAAATTTGACACAACTTCTAACTCTCATGACCATGGAGGGTGATTTTCCCATCAATGTTAGAATAGGAAACCAGATTTTTGATTATCACTCGTTCTTAAAATTAGATATGATAAGTGGTGATGTGGGGGTGACCAATCTCTATTTGATAATTGATGCTCTTGACCCTGCAATTGGCAATATTCGTATTCGTAAGAGCGATTCTGTAATGATCAGAATGTGCACCAAACGCCATAATTTAGAATTTAGAGTTAACTACCTAGAACTTGTTAAACGGAATGTTTTAAAACTATCATTTCCCGAGCAAATAATAATTCGCACTGAAAAAAGAGAATCTATTAGGGTGTCAGTTGATAAAAGCTGGGGTTTTACTGGTTCAATTACCCGTAAGGCTGGTATTACCTTCCCCGTTAAGTTAATTAATATCAGCAGTGGCGGTCTGTTTTTCCAACCAGTAGGTGAATTACCATCTATTATGGATGGTGGTGAAATTGAATGTCATTTTAAGTGGAAGTCACAAAATATACGTTGCGATACCCAGGCTACAATTATTGAGCGTACCAGTATTGATGAAGTGGTCTATTATCGCTGTCGTTTTATTTTTGAGCAATATGATTCTGCAATGCGAGACCTAGAAGCCTTAGTTGCAACAGCGCAATTACTTCAAATACAGCGTCGTCGGGAGTTGTTTAAAGATTTTAAAACTCCATCAAAAACTAAGGGCGATGGTAAAGCAAAAGGTGATAAAAAGAAGAGAAAAAAAACATAGTATATCTAGCTGTTAGCTAACACTATTTCCTTGTTTAATGGCACACAAGACTATTTAAGCGTTACCATTTAGCATATTACCCCATAGGCGGAAAAACCAGAGAGTTCAACGTATTTTCCCTAGATTTTTACTTCTATGGGGTAATAACTTGCAATTATAATTGATAACAATTTTTAATTTTGGCAACTACAAGTAATTACCCAATAATTTTTATGGTTTTGCCCTAGACTACCCTCTATGCCGTAAGAATGGGAGATCAATTAGGACAAATATCACCTATCCTTGGGGGTCGAAATAACCTTTGAAAAAGTGACCAGCCACGCCAACTACTACTCCTACCATACCCCCAGCTAAAAGACCGTTTAAGGCAGCTTTTTTTTCTACATTTCGCAGACGTTCATCCAACATACTCATCCACTTTGTCTGTTCGTGTTGCCTACGTTGAATAGCCTCTAAAATCCCCTGCATTTTACCCATTCTTAAAAGCATGTCGTGAAGAATTTCTCCTTGGTGCTCATTGTGACTCATCATTTTATATAATCCGTTGTAATTATGCCTATTAAGCCTGAAAGCCCTACCCCAAATGAAACAATATACTCCATAGCTTCAGGTGATATTGAGATACCAGAAGCTGTGATAAATAGAGTTAGGCCACGCCATGTTGATGGTTCTTTTAAACGATTTAAAATATATTTCATCAATTTTTTCCTTGTGAGAATCTTTGCCAATTCTTAATAAATTCTGACTCACTGCCTCTACCAGCTTTGGTGTTGTAATATTTTTTCCAATAAGCAGCCAATCCATTAATATCCTCCGCATTTGGTAACGGTGCAGGTACACGTCTGTAGTGTAGGCGACACATAACAGCCGCCAATAATAGGTCGGTAACCATCTCATCTGCATTGGGTTCCATAGGCCAGTGTGAGGCAAGGTGTTTGCTAATTTCTGGATGAAATCGGATATAGTTTTGCCAAATATCACGGTAAGTAGCTGGTTCCATCTGAAATATACCAACAGCCGGACCTGATCCAAGCTGATGCAAATAACGCCCTAAACTAGACTCCTGGGCAGCAGTACCTATAAGTAAAGCCTCAGCTGCTGGAGAGGACATTTGCAACATGCTCAAAGCAGGGCGAATTACATACTGCCGAAGTTGGCTAGGATCTATTCCCACAGAGTTATGCCTCCTTGTTGTTTAACTATTTAATATAATTA
>JADGBW010000204.1 GCA_015231305.1 Magnetococcales bacterium
GCGGGAATGACATGCAACTCTAATTGTGTATAGATCCATAAAAATCTTTAAAACCAGATAGTAACACCTCTATAACAGTTAAAAGTATTTCAAGTTAAAAAACAGACATCTACAACCAAGTTATGTTATACCCACGTAAGCGGTAACCCATAGGGGTCAACGTTGCTGGCTTAGATTACCGCCTGCATTCTGTAATGACCTACTATTGAAGCCATTATTAAGACTATTATATAGATAAATCCAACCCAACTATTTAATCTTCATACCCGGCTTTGCCCCTGCATCAGGTGATAGTAGAAAAAGATCACTACCTCCAGGACCAGCAGCTAATACCATGCCTTCTGACATACCAAATTTCATTTTTCTAGGTTTTAAATTAGCAACTGCAACAGTTAGCTTGCCTATTAGATCTTCTGGGTTTTGATAGGCAGCTTTAATACCTGCAAAAACGTTGCGCTGTCCAATTTCTTCACCAAAATCGAGAGTTAACTGCAACAGTTTATCTGCCCCTTCCACAGAGGTTGCTGCAACAATTTTGGCAACTCTTAAATCAACCTTTAAAAAATCGTCAATGGATATTTCAGAGCTAGAATCATCAGCTTTTTTGCTCTCACTTTTGCTGTTTTTATCTTGTGCAGCAGATGGAGTAGGGGATAGAGACTCTCTTGAGGCTTCTTGCATGGCCGCGACCTTTTTGGGGTCAACACGGCCCATTAAATGGCTAAACTTTTTAATAGTTATTCCGGCTAGAGGTTCTGTGCGTGACTCCCATGTAAAAGGCGGCAGGTCAAGAAACTCTCTTGCTTTTTCAGACATATGTGGCAGCACTGGTTGCAGATAAATCATAAGGGTTCTAAATAGATTAAGAGCAACGGAGCATGACTCCTGCAAAGGAGCTTCTGCCTGCTCTTTAGCTTGCTTCCATGGGGCTTTCTCTTCTACATAACGGTTGGCATCATCTGCTAACACCATAATTGCTCGCATGGCTTTGGCAAACTCACGTGTTTCATATAATTGTGATATCTCTTCACCAGCTGCTACAAACTTATCGTGCAAACCGCCATCTTCTGGATAAACATCGCAGAGTTTACCTGCAAAACGTTTAAAAACAAAACCAGATGTACGTGATGCCAGATTAACCACTTTTCCTACTAGGTCACTGTTAACTTTTAAAATAAAATCATCCAGGCTTAAGTCAATATCATCAACTCGGCTGGTGAGTTTAGAGGCATAATAATAACGTAAATATTCTGGGTCGAGAAATTCAAGATATTTATCAGCGTTTATAAATGTCCCTCTTGATTTGGACATTTTAAGCCCATTAACTGTTAAAAATCCGTGGGCAAATACTGAAGTTGGGGTACGAAACCCTGCTCCTTTAAGGGTAGCAGGCCAAAAAAGTGTATGAAAATAGAGAATATCTTTACCTATAAAATGGTAAACCTCGGCATAGTCATCTTGTTTCCAAAACTTATTAAAATCCATCCCTGTTCGTTTGCAGTAGTTCCATGTTGATGCCATGTACCCTATTGGGGCGTCAAGCCATACATAAAAATATTTGCCCGGTGCACCAGGTATTTCAAAGCCAAAATAGGGGCCATCACGTGAGATATCCCAATTTTTTAAACCAGAATCAAACCATTCATCTAGTTTGTTGGCCATCTCACCTTGTAAAGCCCCGGAATGAGTCCACTTTTTAAGGAACTCTTCAAAATCACTAAGCTTGAAAAAGTAATGTTCAGAATCCTTTTCAACGGGTTTTTCACCACATATAGAGCAAGCAGGGGAGAGGAGATCTAAGGGAGAATAGGTCTTAGAACAGGCTTCACAAGCATCACCATATTGATCTTCTGCCCCACAACTTGGGCATGTTCCCCTGATAAAACGGTCCGGAAGAAACATTTTATCATGGTCACAATAGGCTTGACGAACAGTATCTACTTCAATATGTCCAGCTTTTTTGTTGTTAAGATATACCTCCTCTGAGAGTAAGCGGTTCTCCTCTGAGTTGGTGGTATAATAGTTATCAAATTCAATGTTGAAACCATGAAAATCTTGTAGGTGGTTTTCATGCATCTTAGCCACCAATTCCTCTGGGCTGATCCCCTCCTTACGCGCCCTGAGCATTATTGGAGTGCCATGGGTATCATCAGCACAGAAATAGTAACACTCCCGTCCTAATAGCTTATGATACCTAACCCAAATATCAGTCTGAATATACTCAACCAAATGACCAAGATGAATCTGCCCATTAGCATAAGGGAGGGCGCTTGTTACCAATATACGACGCATGATTAAATAAAGTTCCTTCAAAGAAGACAAACATAAAAATATAAAATTTAGAAGATTTTAAGCTCTGAGACTCTATACAGCAAGTCTAAGAGATATAAAGTGCGTTTTTGTGGATAAATAAGCTAAAGGAGTTATAAGGCCATTTAAGGCGATTTCAGTAAAATTTGATGCCATAACATATACAAGTAAGCAAAAAGCAAACAGAGGCACAAAGATAAACAAGACAATATGAAGTGTTACATATGAAATTTAACATAATATTAATTATGCGACTTGGATATTAAATATATGGTACTATCTATATGTATATATTAATGAATATGAAAACACAATATTACCGTAACTCAAAATAATTACGACGCATAATCTACGTTATGTTAAAAACTATATGTAGAACTTCACATGAATGAGACTATGTTATTTAGGCTATTCAGCTCAATATTACGTTTTCGATCCATAAGTATATCTGCTTACTCTTGCTTTTTTACCTGCTATTTTCTCTATAGTCACACACGCTCTAATTCTCCTAACTATTTTTTTTGTCTCTAAAATTGGTGAATATTCTTCAAATAGCTCTATATCAACTCGTACTCAATCAAATATAGTTAAATATTGTTCAGCTTGTTCTATGCCTTGTACTCAATACAATGTTGTTCTAATTTTTCTAACTATTAATTTTTATTGCTCAGTTTACGGAATGATTTTGTGTTAATCTGCTCTAATGGTAAAATAAGCTAGAATCAAGGTAAAAGTTGAAGTATTCTGGACAAATAAGTTTAAATTGAATTAGTTTAAACTATAGATGTGAAACAAAGCCTCCTATAAAAGGTGTTAAGATGGAAAATAAGACAGCAGAAACCGAAGAAAATGAGCATATTAACAGTATTTTAGCTCGTATTCAAAAGCTTAATAAAATTGGTATCGCCCTCTCCTCAGAGAAAGATACATCGCAACTTTTAGAAAATATTTTAATTGGCGCTAAAGAATTAACCAACTCTGATGCTGGTACTATATATACCCAAACTGAACAAAAAACCCTTAAATTTGAAATGATACGAACAGACTCCCTAGGTATAGCAATGGGAGGAACCACCGGGGTTACTATTGATTTTCCTGAACTCCCTCTTTATAAGGACGGTGAGCCAAATTTACAGATGATTGCTGCTTATGTGGCTTTAAAGGGAGAGTCAACCAATATTCCTGACGCTTATGAGGCAAAAGGGTTTGATTTTTCAGGAACAAAAGCCTTTGATAAAAATACTGGATATCGCTCAAAATCATTTTTAACTGTGCCTCTTAAAAACCACGAAAATGAGATCATCGGTGTTCTACAGTTAATTAATGCAAAAGATGAAAAAACAGGTGAAATAAGAAGCTTTAACACAGAAGATCAACAACTTGCAGAGTCCCTCTCCTCTCAAGCTGCAATAGCTATGACAAATAAAAAGCTTATTGCTGATCTAAAAGCCCTGTTTGAATCATTTATTAAAGCAATTGCAGGTGCAATTGATGATAAGTCTCCTTATACAGCAGGGCACTGTGACCGTGTTCCTATTCTTGCTGATATGTTGGCAAAAGCAGCTAGCAGGTCTGCATATGGCGAATGTAAAGACTTTAACCCGTCAGAAGAAGATTTAAATGAAATTAGAATTGCTGCTTGGATGCACGATTGCGGTAAGGTTGTAACACCAGAGTATGTTGTGGACAAATCAACAAAACTAGAGACTATCTATGACCGTATCCACACTGTTGTTACCCGCTTTGAAGTTTTAAAAAGAGATGCAGAAATTGAATTTTTAAAGAAAAAAGTATCTCTACTTGAGGCTGGAAAAACTGATGAGATACCAGCATTAGAAGCTGAAATGAAGGCGCAAGTAGATAAGATAAATGATGACAGAGCCTTTATTGAAGAGTCCAATATGGGTGGCGAATTTATGTCCAAAGAACGTCAAGAACGAGTAGAAACAATCTCTAAATATCGCTGGAAAACACCTGATGGAGTTGATGCACCATTTTTAGATGAAAACGAGGTTTATAACCTCAACATTGCCAAGGGTACTCTCACCTATGAAGAACGTGAGGTAATTAATCACCACGTTGTAGCCACTAAAAAAATGTTGAGCACTATTCCATTTCCTAAAAACCTTGCCAATGTACCTGAGATGGCCGGGTCTCATCATGAGACTATGAATGGCACAGGATATCCAGATAAGCTACACCGCAATGAAATGTCTCTTCCAGCTAGAATTATGGCTATTGCAGATGTTTTTGAGGCCCTCACAGCTGCGGATAGACCATATAAACAACCTAAAAGTCTATCAGATTCATTAAAAATACTTGGTTTTATGAAAAAAGACCAACATGTAGACCCAGATCTTTTTCAAGTGTTTATAGAAGAAAAAGTCTACCTAGAATACGCGCAAAAACACTTAAGACCAGAACAGCTAGATGAGGTTGACCACGCAAAAATCCCCGGATTTGAAGTGACCCAAGAAGAACAAGCTTAACCTCCCCTACTCCTCTTATATTAGCAATTAGTACTAAAAAGGCAGTTTTCGGCACATACCGATAACTGCCTTTTCTTTTGCTACTCTAGATGCTTCTACAGTTCATTGTTTAATAACTGAAAATGGGATGTTTATATTTTCAACGACTATACTAACAAATAACAGATATTCGTCATTATTTAGTTTATTTACAAGATTGATAAGGCTTTCACTTTAAATATCTTATTAATCAATTGTTTGTATCATAATATGGCGGAAAATAGAATTTTTATTAATTAAACCTTCAAAGAGATATGCTTGTTATCTATTGGTTTTTTATTGTTGCCATTATCATTTTTAGGTTTAGGTGAGAACTTTAGACACGGCTCTCCTGATGAAGCTAAAACTTCATAACAAGGCCAGTTTTTGGTCTTAAAACCCATAGCACTGCAAGCACGTGGATGCGATGGTTGCCAAGTGATTTTAAAATGGCGACATTCAATACATAGAATAGGTTTCGCCTTTTTTTGAGATTTAGAAGCCATGCTGTATTGAAGCAAAAAATATGCCCTATGTCACCCTCTACAGTCATTCTTCCTTAATATTTGCCACATCAATTTACGGTTATTGGTTTGCCCTTTAAAAAT
>JADGBW010000077.1 GCA_015231305.1 Magnetococcales bacterium
TTAACCGTTCCAACTGGTCCGGTCTTGAACCGTTGGATGCGATAGTCACACGCCGAGGTCGACAGGTTTTATAAAATATCTCGACGATATCAGCCAGATCATCTCTCAGGGTGGGCTCTCCACCTGTGATGGTTAGCTGAAATAGGTCAGGGAAGTTCTGTGCGATTTTTTTGTATTCGTCCAGAGTAAATTCCTGGGATTTTTTGAAGTTGTTGAGTTCCTGCCAATAGAAACACATATTGCACTTTTGATTGCAACGGGAAGTCACGTAGAGAATCAAATACCATGGGTGCGAACTAACAGCTTTGGGGATGAGGCTGAATGGGGAAGCTTGCTTGAGCCAGCTCATAGGGAAACAATACCTTGTGTGCCAACCATAGAGCCAATAAGGATGAGGGATATGGATGATAATGTAAGCAATGGTAGTATCACAACCCTACTCCAAAAGAATATGCAATCTACTCTCATTTTTTAATTATTCCTTCGGAGAATAATGATCAACAGCCAGCATTTTCCAATTCAATCCTGACAGACTCCAAAAAAGGAGATTTGAAAGATTGATCATTTATTCTAACTGCTATTATGCAATTTTGCACTAGTCTCCGACGAGTAAGTGACACAAATTTGCAGAAAATTTGCAATTCAGGCATTAAACACCCTTTAAATCAAAAGTTTCAGGCATCATAAAAAAGGATTGGAGAGTGTTGTGCTATTATTACTTTGAGGATCTACTTATTGCTATAAAAATGCTTGATGGGTCAAAGAAGTAGTCACTATTCAAGTGGCTTTGAACTGTTCTAATAATTTTCTGTTCTCTTAGGTGAAGCAATAATCTCATAATTGAGAAGGAAAAATCTAGTGGCTAAACAATCCTCCCAAATAATTCAAGACTAGTTTTCAAACACCGGTATAACTGGATCACCACCACCTTCTGGAACCAAAGCCCAGTGAGGGCGAAAGTTGTTTTAGGTTTTCTGATAATTTGGATTATGTAGACAGTTTCTGGTAGAATGGAGATTCATAATGTGGCACTTGGGGAATATCGGTTAATATATTTTGAAAAATGGTGTATTTTACAATAAATCTCTTGAGACAGAATAACACATAGTGGATTTTGGGTGGCTATTGCACTCGTGGAAAATTTATTCCTATAGAACTATAGGGAGTTAAACTCACTTTGTTTCGCTACATTTTGGTTGTCAACTTTCTTTTGAGCTTGTGGTTGGTTTCTTTGGAATAGGCTAAGTGTATGACTCTGTCTACAAAATAGAATTATTGGATCCAATTAAATTAACTGTGGAGTCTATTAAAAACACAATGGAGCATAATGATTGAGAATTTGGAAAATTACTGAAAAATCTCTGCAGGGTGAAGAAAATATTGATACTAATGTCTCAAAGAAAGTTAACACTCGCACAACTTTTTTCCAACGTTTATTCCTGATAGGTATCTTGGTATTTTTGCTGCCAAAACTTACATTGATTCTGTCACAGACCCAAATCATGGATCAACCGCGCTTGGGAGATGACGGGCTAGCGCTGATGTGGCGAGGTGAACAGATAAATGTAATGGGGTTTGGTGCGAGTAGGAAGCCCATTGATGAAACCGCACCTCGTGCTCTACGTGATATTACGAAACTTTGTCCGCAGCTCAACACTTATAATGTGACAGATAATCAAAAGTGGTGTGAGCGTGCAGCCCGCGGGTTCGCCCGTCCTCACTATTTCAATGGTTCTAACATCCTCGCTGCTGCATTGCTCAAGTTCGGGCTTGA
Source organism: Magnetococcales bacterium (assembly GCA_015231305.1). Classification (GTDB taxonomy): domain Bacteria; phylum Pseudomonadota; class Magnetococcia; order Magnetococcales; family JADFYX01. The sequence goes on from JADGBW010000077.1 coordinate 1,775, forward strand.
GGTTAAATGGACATTTGCAATTTATGAAGTTGTAATTTTGACTTTTGCAACACTTGGCTTTAGTTATTTGCTTTTACGCACAGTTGGCCCCCCCGCTGCTGGTATCGGATTGATGCTTCTTAGCTTCATCAATGTTCCGAGTGCACAAGGTCTTCATCAGTTTGTCCCTTCAGTACTAGTTATGGGGCTGTCTATGGGATTGTGGGCAACACTAATTGGTTGCCAGACCTGGAAAGGTGTCACTGTTGCATTAATTGGTTTCCCACTCCTTTCTTTGTTTCATCCCATCGCCATATTGTTTGCTGGCGGTGGTGTATTGATACTTATCATAGAGAACCTCAAAAACTCGAATTTTAAAAGAGTAGCTAAAATTGCTATAATCGGTAGCCTCACTCTAATCTTGATTATGATGGCGACAAAATCAGTTCGTGATGTGATTATGATGGAGTTTACCACGAGTTTTGTTGATAATTTTGGACAAAACATATCAGCTCTTCCAAACTTCTTTTTCAATTTTGCATATTATAATAGTGGATTAACAATACTCTTTATACTCTCCTTCTTCATGTTGAAGCGAAGCTACAATAGATCAGGAGCTGTAATCAGCCTAGTCCTGATAGCTATGATGCTTATTTCCCTTACCCACATCTCTAGGTATTATACACAAACCTTAGAGTTGGATCTATTTTCGCGCTTTTTTTTGTGCTTCGCTTTGATTACGTCAGGTATTTCTGGAAAACTCATTTTATCCTTTTTAGATGGTATACATAAATGGCGTATTTATGTAGCTAGCATGGTAATTTTGGCTTCGTTGCTAGCTGGAGCACCTGCTTGGTTTAATGCTTTATGGCATAACCCTAACAGACGAGTGAGTACAGTTAATATTAGCAGCATTGCCGAAGGTTTGGAGGCACTGCCAGATGACTCCACCATTGCTTATGGGGAGATTGACATTGCCATGCCTTCAGTTTTTCTCGCTGGAGGCCATAACAAAGGAGCTATACCAATAAAAGGTATAGCTCCCTCGCAACTTGCAGGAGTTCTGAATGAGCGACGTCCTTATGCTGTAGTCACTCCTCAATTTCAAAGATTGAATACTCTGGCCGTTTCACAGAACCACTCTTTATCGACACGAGAATATGGTATAAATGGACAATATCACGACGCAGTTGTTGTTGGTTCCCACAAGAAAAGAGTGCAATCCCTATTTGTTAAATTTGTCAACTATTCAAAAATGGATCAAATAATTGGTCCCAACCTATATACAGCACAGAATGGGCAACAACAGTTCTGGAATATTACTGTCCCTAATGCTGCGGAAAAGTGGATAGAAATAAAACTTCCTCAAGAATTAGACATACGCAATATCACAATCATTCTCCCAGACGCTCAGGTATGGATAAAGGGTATATTGGTTAACGATAAGCCCAACGGTCAGGTCAATTGGCCTTGGTCAAACAATAGTATGGTAGGCTGGCGTAAACGAGGAGATACTAATAGTGTTGTGCAAGCAATCACATTTACCCCATCGTCCCTCCTTCACAACTGGGGAGTGCCACAAGTTATTTCTCAAACGATCCGCTTGAATAATCCTGTTTTATCAGATAAAGGGGGTATCGTTCTGATGATAACCAAGTATGGTAAAAAAAATTAGTATTTAGCAAATGAAAAGATAGGAGTGAGAGGGAATTTTTCTAGAAAGAGGTTTGGTAGGAATGGCATAAAGCTTGGATTGCAATTATTTTGAAAGGCCAGTAGTATTAACCCTGCCTGATTGGATCCACTCAGGTGGTCCACATTTGACGGTAAAATCAGTTTGCAACTATTGGAAATGGTTAATTTTGCTAAGGATGTTTTTGAAAGTTCTGACTCTTCTCATCCGCACCATATCTTGTTTACATATAAAATTTATGCAAACAAAACCCAACCTATATTAAATAAGTATTAAAAGTCTGCATACCGATGATAAGATAAATTTATTGCGCTATTATCAAAAAATCAATTTATCAGGTAGTTACCCCTTGTAATGAATGATTTCCAATAGTTCAAAAATTATTGACAATGTACTTATTTATTGATGTAACCTTGGTTAATGTGATAAGAACCAGCTATGGGTAAAGACTTATATATATGCTAACACTATGATGGGTTGGTTTATTGATTGTAAATGAAAGTTTGTAAAATGGTAATTTTTTTTATTAATGAAACTTAATATTTGGGTAGTGTTCATAATAGTTGAATATATGTAACTGAGTGCTTTCTAATAAATTGTATTTTACAAAAAAATGGTTATAAACAGCACTCAACCTTAAAAAATTTTGGAGAGATAAAGTGTCAAACATTGGTCTTAGGTTAAAAATTTTAATCGGTGTAGGGATACCCCTTACACTAATGCTACTGCTTGGTATTATTGCCACATCTAGTATCAACTCAATTAACGAAACTAATGATCGAGTAGTGCACACTTTCAAGGTACTTTCCAAGTCAGCAGCCATTGTTGGCTCTGCAGTTGACATGGAAACTGGTATGCGAGGTTACCTACTAGCTGGCAAGGAAGGATTTCTAGATCCTTATAAAGGTGGTGAAGAAGCTACATACAGCCAAATTGGCAACCTTAAGCAAACAGTTTCTGACAATCCAAAGCAAGTTAGGCGACTTGATGATGTAGAGCAGATACTCAAAAATTGGCAAGAAAAAGTTACCGAACCTGCCATTAACCTCCGACGTGATGTTGGTGATGCCAAAACCATGAACGACATGGCGGCTCTTGTTGGGAAAGCCAAAGGCAAAGTCTATTTTGATAAGTTTCGTAGCCAGATTGGCCTTTTTATTAAAAGGGAAACCAAGCTTCTTAAAAAACGTAGGTCCGATTTTAATAGAGCGTTTAAATCTTTGATAAGCAAGAGTGCAAGAGGCGAGACTGATGATCGCCTCTTGAAAGTCATGAAAAAAAATGAGGGTTGGGTTACCCATACATACAAAGTTATAGGCAAAGCTAATGATATCCTCTCTTCTGCTGTGGATATGGAAACCGGAATGCGCGGTTACCTACTTGCAGGAAAGGAAGAGTTTCTTGATCCTTACAAACAAGGATCAAATAAATTTTTTAAACTAACCGCATATATGAAACGAACTGTGAGCGATAATCCATCACAGGTACAATTGGTTTCTGATATGGAGGAAACCATCAGCGAATGGAAGAAAAATGTAACTGAGCCAACTATTCAGCTTCGGCGTGAAATTGGTGATGCCGAGACTATGGATGATATAGCAGATCTGGTTGGAGAAGCTCGAGGAAAACAGTACTTTGATAAATTCCGCCAAATAATGTCTGATTTTTCTTCTGAGGAAAATAGCCTCATGGTTGTTCGCCAAAAGGCTAACATGGAAATGGTCGACAACACTTTCACTGTTATTGTAATTACCACATTGATTGCCATTTTGATTGGCATTGGCATGGCTTTTTATATATCTGGTGATGTGTTCAAGCAGGTTGGTTGTGAACCGTCAGCCATGGTGGATGTGGCCAAGCGTATTTCCAAAGGCGATCTGTGCATACAACTTAGCGAGTACAGTGATAAAGACGTGAGAACTGGGGCCTTCTCTGCAATGGATGAAATGGTTCAAAACCTAAACAACATGTTTAAAGGAATTGCCACAAATGCAGAACAACTAACCAAAGCCTCTAAGGAGCTTGGGAATGTTTCAGGGGAGATGTCAAATGGGGCAGAACAGCTAAGCACACAGGCATCTTCAGCTGCGGGTGCTTCTGAGCAGATGAGTACCAACATGAATACTGTATCAGCTGCGGCTGAAGAGCTGAATGTCAACATGGGTACGGTATCAGCTGCAGCTGAAGAGATGAGTTCTAATATGAATACTATCTCCTCAGCAGCAGAACAGGCCAACATCAACCTAAACTCTGTTTCTACATCTAGTGAAACAGTTAACAGTAACATGGATCAGGTAAAAGATGCCTCACAGCGCACTAGTGGAAATGTTAATACTGTTGCTGCTGCCGTTGATGAATTAACTGCTTCTCTTGGTGATGTGCGTACACGCTGTGAAAAGGCATCTAATGAAACAGCTGGGGCAAAACAACACTCCGATAATACCTATGAAGTAATGAAACAGTTGCAATCTTCTGCTCAAGAAATTGGTAAGGTGGTGAATGTAATTGAAGGGATTGCTGGACAGACTAATATGTTGGCTCTAAATGCTTCTATTGAAGCATCTGGTGCTGGAGAGGCAGGAAAAGGATTCGCAGTTGTTGCAAATGAAGTTAAGGAGTTGGCGAGACAGACTGGAGAAGCGACGCAGATGATATCAAAGCAGATCGCCCAAATTCAGGCTAACACTGACTCTGCAGCTCAAGCCACACAGAAAGTGGGCGAAACAGTAGATAGCTTAAATACGGCAAATGAAGAGATTCTTAAATCAGTAAATGAGCAAAACCAGACTGTGGAGAAAATATCCGACTCCATGGGTAATGTCTCTAAAGAAACCGATATGGTAACACAACAGGTAGGAGACGCTTCAGGAGGCGTAAGCGAAGTAACACGTAATGTTCAAGAAATATCTGAGGGCATAAGCGAAGTTACACGCAATGTATCAGAAGCATCCACGGGAGTTGACGAAATGACCCGTTCACTTTCTGAAGTTTCTAATGCTAGCAGCGAGATATCCCGTAATGTTGCCGAAACTTCACAAGCAGCAGGAGATGTTGCTAAAAGCATGGACGCAGTTAATCTAGCATCAGCTGAAATACAGCAGTTGAGCGGCACAGTTGATGACCAAGCTAAATCTATGGCTGCTATAGCTGACGACCTTAATAAAGCATTGAGCCAGTTTAAACTTAGTGTTTAAATGATATTTAATAAAATCTTGCCAGTATTAAAGCAACTATACTGGCAAGGTTTTAGCGAATTTACCTAGTATATTTTACTTTAAAAATATAAATAGTCATCCAGCCTGATATTTACTATTTTCACACCATTTAACCCAAATTTTTCTAAACTCTTTTGTTAGGTCAGATGAGAATTTTTTATGATCACACAATGGTGAATTAGCTACTGTATTTCGGAGTTCTAAACTAAGGTTTTTTACTGTTTGAGGAGTTGATATAAGACCTACTACTAGTTGAATATATTCATCTAATGTGTTTGTAACTAATTTATCCAGACCTATGTTTCTTAGGATACTAGCAGAATGACGACCAGCAAATGTTTTTCCATATGTTGTCACCACTGGAACCCCCATAAAAAGTGCCTCCATTGTTGTTAAACCACCAGAATATGGAAGAGTGTCCAAAGCTAGGTCTATAGTGTTATACCTTGCAAGAAGTTCCTCATGAGGTGTGCCACCTTCTATAATAATTCTGTCAGTATCAATACCAGATTGTTTAAAATAACCTTTAATTCTTTGTATGTTAGAAGAACTATCCATATTTCTGTATAACAGACAAAGGTTTGTATTGGGACATTTAAGTAGAATTTTAGACCAAACCTCTAACATTTGATTATTTATTTTATCGGGGTTGCCAAAATTTCCTAACATAAACCTGTTTGTAGTTTTTGGAAGAACCTCTGGTATATATGTTGGTGGGGTGTAGCAGACCCATGAGTCAGGCATTCTTATTATATTCTCTGTATAAAACTTATCCTCATCTGCTAAAATATAGTGATTATCTGCTATAAGCCAATCCATTGTTTTAAGCCCAGTAGTACCAACATATCCTGCCCAGCTTATCTGTATTGGTGCGAGTTTTTTTGTAAAAAGTTGCAACCTGTTATTTTCTGTATGGCCAGCAAGATCAATTAATATATCAATACGATCATTTATTATCAGTTTACTTAACTGATCATCACTTAAATATTTTGTAAAAAACCAACTGTCAGAATAGCGTTCTAACTGCTTTGTTAATATGTCTGGATTTGAATCTGAATAACAAATTAACTCAAGCTCTTTCACTGGGTAATTCTTAAAAAAACCTGTCATAAAATAACCAACTGGGTGCAGCCTAAAATCAGGAGAAAGCAAACCTATTTTGAGACGACGATTTATAGATAAATTTCTGTCATGACTAAAACAAGAAAGGCTAGAAAAATTTTCGCCCCATTTTTTATGTATTAAAAAAAGGTTCTCCATACTTTGGTCTGGTATATACTGAGAACATAACAAAAAATTACTATGTGCTTTTATATAGTCACAATTAATAGATATTGCTTTTTTATAGTTGATAACCGCTTCATCCAGCCTACCCATATTTTTTAGGGTATTAGCAAGGTTAAATTGGGCAGCAAAGTGAGGTTCAATACTTGTTGCTTTTTGAAAATTAAAAACAGCCTCATCTAACTTATCTTGCTTTTTTAGTGCAATACCAAGGTTATAAAAAGCATCAGTATAGTCTGGCTTTAATACAATTGCTTTTTGTAAACTTTTAATTGCTTCATTAAGTTTTCCCAATTCGGTAAGGGTATTGCCAAGACTGCTATAGGCTTCTGGAAAATCAGGATCTAAAGCGATTGATTTTTTTGCTGCATTAATTGAAGCTTCTCTATTTCCAAGTTGGTAAAATGAAGTGCCCAAATTGTAGTGTAACAATGCAATATTAGGATCATAATTTATTGCTTTTTGAAATTGCTCAATGGCTAAATCGTGGCGATCTATTTTTTGGGCAATAAGCCCCAATAAATTTATTACATCAATTCGCTCTGGGTCTTTATTGATAATAGCACTACAAATTATATCGGCATCAATATATCGCTTATTATTAAAGTGCTCAATTGCCAGTTCATACGCTTCATCCAGATTTAGTGTTTGTTTATCACTAACATTTGGTTTTTGCTTCTCAGCCATTTACTTTAACCAGTTGATTGTAATCTTTAATAAATGGTGTTTTTAAAACAGGGATAGTTGCCTATCTTCTTCAGGAGGGGCAATACACCCCGGCCCCTCATTTCTAGCATTGTTTACAAAAGAGTTAACAACAATAGCTTGCATATCTTGAGCTTGATAAGGAGATAACAATTTATCGATAGCAGATGTTTTACAAACCTCATTATCCAACCAAATATTAAAATTATTATGGTCAATAATCAAAGGCATACGCTTATGAATTGGCTTCATAATTTCATTAGGTTCAGTAGTTAAAACTGTAAAAGTCTCAACCACACTACCATCACTCCCCTTCCAACTTTCCCAAAGACCCCCAAGTGCAAAAGGACGTTTATCGGCCATCCCAATATAATAAGGACATTTCCCCCCTACTCCATCCCTTTTCCATTCGTAAAACCCATCTACAGGAATCAGGCAGCGACGGGCTTTATAAGCAGACCGAAATGCTGGTTTTAAAGTAACACTCTCTGAGCGAGCATTAATAAGCCGGCCCCCAATATCTGCACTCTTGGCCCAGAAAGGAATCAACCCCCAAAGCAACTCATCAACAACAGGAACATCAAACCCCGTAACTCTTCGTACAACAGGAACTTTCTGGGATGGTGCTATATTATACCGAGGCAAAAACTCCAATGGAACTCTCGCCCCAGCAGTCATCACAATTTCAGAAAACCCATTAAGCTGCGCAAATCGCCCACACATTTATTGCTCCAAATATTAATTTTTATTCATCAATCTTGAGCATTGTAAATTGATTAATTAACTATTTATTAAACTCTTGTCATCATAAATGGATATATAATCTTGCAATTTTTTTAAGATTTTCACATTAATAAAAAACAGTATTTCAAACAACCTTTGCTTGCACTCTATCTCTTCTGTAAACATGTTCTGGTAGTGGGCCTGAAAGTTTTATTAGTTTGTTTATGTGGTTGGTGGCTGAAAAGAAGTTTTTGTTTATGTGTTCTTCATATTTTGCTAGGCATAGAATTGCTTCTGTATCTTCTTTATTTGCAAGGTCTGTCCATATCTCTTTAGCTTTTTGCCACTCTTTTTCTCTACGGTACTGTTTTGCTAGCTCTATTAGGCCGTCTCTGTCTAAATAGTTTTGCTGCTTTTTTAGTAGGGTAAAGCTTGTTGTAGGCTCGTTGGCTTTTTGGTATGCCTTTGCAATGTCTACTACTCTTGCTCCTACTTTTTCTGGGTATTTATATGTTAGGGCTAGGGCTGGTAACATGGCTGCTAAGGATAGAATGTCTAGGCCGTTGTGTTTTACTACTGCCCTTAGTTTTTCTGTATTACCATATCTTACTAGGTTAAGCCATACCTCTGGAGCCTCTGACCCTGGTAGGTCATTTTTGCGGTGGAAGGACATTAATTTTTTTTCCACACTTTGTAGGCGACAGTTAGGCCAAACATTGCGAAATGCTCTTCTTGCTGGGTGAAGTAGATCTACGTGGTTTAAGTTGGTTAAGGGGTCAGCAATTCCGGCTAACCGGAACCTTGTAGAAAGCAATGGGCCATCAAAACTTTTACCGTTGAAGGAGACAACTGTTTTTTGGTTTTTTATTATTTTTGCTACTGCATTTAACATGCTTTTTTCAGCAGCAAAAGAGGTTATTAGATATAAAATTACCTGAAAATTACCATCTTTAAAAAAACCCAAACCAGTTAAAAAGGCCAGAGTTCCGGTCCCTCCTGAGAGACCTGTTGTTTCAAGGTCTAAAAAAATTGCCTTTTCTGCATTAAAATTATTCTCGCCTTTTATTGGAGTTGGAAGTTGCTTTGTTAATGCACCTCCAAGCTCAAAGCGACCATGTTTAAATGTAGCCGGGAAAGTTCTTTTTATCTCTATCAGCCCTTGGGATTTAACCTCACCATTTAAAAGTTCTGCTATTTGCTGATCGCTTATTTTTATGGCTTTATTTATGGGTGGTTGATTTGATGTTTTGGGTCTTGAGCGATGAAAACGTTGAGATAGAGGTGTTTTTGTCTCATTGCTCGGTTGCTCTTCTAAACTGCTTTGAATGCCACTTTGCTTACGTAATAGTTTTAACTTACTTTTTAAGCCAGACATTGCCTTACCCTCCATCATTTAGCAAGTTAAGGACTGTTAGAGCAGCTTTTTTTGGTGAGAAGCCTCTCTCTTCATCGGAAGCTAAAATAGGACCAATACAGGCAGGGCATCCCTTGGGACAATTGCATATTTTAACTAGAGAATAGGCCCGCTCAACCAATACAGCTTGGGAATCAAAAAATGGAGCTGACAGACCAACACCACCGGGATAGTTATCATAAAGAAATACCGTTGGTCTAAATTTAATGCTTTCATCTTCTAAAACTGAAGACTCTCCCTCTAAATTGCGTATACTGCCCCTACCGGATGGTCCTGTGGTAGCAAACCAAGTTGCGTTGCCGTCTCCAACTGCTCGGCCAATATCTTGGGGTTCTGACATGCTGAATACTGCTGCAACAGTGTGGAGAGCATAAGCAGCCCCTAAAAAACCATCTAAGGCTTGGGCCCGGTCTGCAAAGGCTTTTTCTAGCTCATCTGGTTTTATAGACCACCAAACCGATGTTGTGTGCATCTCTTGGTCTGGTAAGTTTATTTTGCCAAACCCTACATTTTCATGAGTGTGATAGCGGATTTTTTTATAACCAGCCACACGGCGAATAAGATGAACCTCACCGTGTGCGCTCTCTGAGTTGTTTTTTTGGGATTTGTCAAAGTCATCCAAAATTTTCAAACGGGTATAATCAATAGCATCGGTGTAATAGTCTGCCATTGTTTTTTTAACAAAGGCTTTCCTACCGTCCCAGTCCAACTTATCAACCTGATATTCAACAGCCTGGATCATATATATAGCCCCTTCATATAGGGTCATTGGGGCTGACGAAAAATCCACCTCTGCTATTACTTTTTTGTTGTTGGCTGTGGTATCTATAACCACAAAATTTCCTTCTGCAACTGAACGCAAAGAAACGCTGTTTGCAGGGTAGCTATCAGCCGTCCAGTGCCACTGCCTACCCTCATGGTGTACAACACCCTCTTCTTCTAAAAGCTGTAATATTTCTGTTAGATTTTCATTGCCAAAGTTGTCACTATCCCCAAAGGGAAGCTCAAAAGCTGCACAACGTACATGATCCACCAAAATAAGCAGTTGATCAGGTGCTATACGTGCGCTCTCAGGTGATGCACCTAAAAAAAACTCTGGGTTGCGGACTATAAATTGGTCCAGTGGAGTGCTAGAAGCTACCAAAACCCCCAAAGCTGGTCTGTTACGTCGCCCTGCCCTACCTAAGCGTTGCCATGTTCCTGCCACTGTTCCCGGATAGCCATTTAATATACAGACATCTAAAGAGCCAATATCAACCCCTAGCTCCAGTGCAGATGTAGCTACCACACAATCAACCTGGCCTCCTCGCAACCTTTTCTCAGTCTCCCTTCTATCGGTTGGTAGATACCCACCTCGGTATGATGATACCCGTTTGGGCTTTCTGGGGTCACTATCAAAGGTGTCTTTTAAATATTTGGTTATCACCTCCACCATAATTCTGGACCTGGCAAAAACTATGCTTTTAAGCCCCCTATCAACTGCCATTCTTGCAATTCTGGTAGATTGCGAACGAGAAGAAGCCCGTATTCCCAAGTCTGGGTTAATTTTGGGAGGGTTCCACAAAAAAAGACGTTTTTCACCGTGGGGAGAGCCACTTTTGTCTATTGTTGTAACTGGGGAGCCAATAAGTTTTTGGGCTAACTCTCCAGGGTTTGCGATAGTAGCTGAACAGAAGATAAAAACTGGTTTTACCCCATAAAACTGACATATTCTGCGTAAACGCCGAAGCACATTAGCCATGTGAGAACCAAAAACACCCCGATAAATATGCAGTTCATCTATAACTATAAATTGTAAATTTTCAAAAAACTGTGCCCATTTAGTATGGTGTGGCAAAATACCTTGGTGAAGCATATCAGGGTTGGAGACAACTATATCCCCTCTTGTTCTCACTGCTTTTCTGGCATCTCCTGGGGTATCACCATCAAAGGTATAAGCCCTTACACCCAACTCCCCAGCTTTGTTTAGCTCCAAAATTTCTGCTACTTGGTCTTGAGAAAGTGCTTTGGTAGGAAAAAGATAGAGAGCCTTGGCTTTGCTTTGTAAAATTGCTTGTAATACCGGAAGGTTATAACAGATGGTTTTGCCAGATGCTGTAGGGGTTACAACAACTGTATCTTGTTTTTGTTGAACAGATCTCCAGGCTGCTTCCTGGTGGCTATACAATTTTTCTATGCCTCTAGATTTAAGAGCTTTGGTAATTTTGCTGTCTAAATCTTCAGGAAAATCTCTATAATCTCCTTTTTTAGCTGGCAGTAATAGATCCCCAGTTATACGTTTTTTATATTTGCTTTGAATATGACGTACCAAACCATGCACACCACCCTTGGAGATATTATCTTGTTTAGATTCATGCATTTGCTTGCTCATCACCTTATAAAAACCTTATTATAAATCATAAACTTGGCAGAGGGTTTTTCGCTCTTCTTCTTCCGCAAAAAAAGGTAGTATTAACTGTCGTCCTCCAGTTTCCTTTTCACTAGTAGAGTTTGACACAGTTAACCCTAATAGGCGCACCCCTTGTGGTGGGATATTCACAGGGGCAAAAAGATAGTTGCCCCATTTTATTATGTCAGTAACATCTTGCACACAATGGTCTAATGTTCGGCTTCTTGTAATCTGTCTAAAATTGGCAAACTTAATTTTTAGGGTAACTGTTTTACCACTAAACTGGCTTTTCTCAATACGTTGCATTACCTTGTTGGCAATTATAACAAGGCGTTCCTGCATCTCTTTTCTATCATGAAGATCATTTGTAAAAGTATCTTCTGTTCCTACTGAGTGTCTCTCGCGGTTTGGGTTAACAGCTCTTACATCTTCGTTACGTACTATGGAGTAATAAAAACCACCTACTTTACCAAATTTTTCTATTAGACTCTCTCGTTTCCATTGCAGAAGATCGGCACCAGTTTTAATGCCATAACTGTGCATTTTACCTGCTGTTACCTTGCCTACCCCAAAAAACTTTTCAATAGGTAGCCCTGCAATAAAAGCATCGGCCTGCTCAGGTGCTATTAGAGTTAAACCGTCTGGTTTATTTATGTCTGATGCAACCTTTGCAAGAAATTTGTTTATAGATACCCCAGCAGATGCAGTAAGAGAAGTTTGCTCTTTTATTAAAGCTCGTATCTCCTTTGCAACAATTGAAGCTGATTTTATCCCCTTTTTGTTTATAGTAACATCCAGATATGCCTCATCTAGTGAGAGTGGCTCTACCAAGTCTGTATATTGGTGAAAAATTTCTCTAATTTGTTGGGAAACCTCTTTATAAACATCCATACGGGGTTTAACTACAATAATGTTAGGACACCTCTGCAATGCTTTTTTCATAGCCATGGCAGATCTAATTCCAAATTTTCGCGCTTCATAACTAGCGGCTGCTACAACCCCCCTATCACTCTTACCACCAACCACCAAAGGTTTACCCTTAAATTCTGGAAAATCCCGCTGTTCAACTGATGCATAAAAGGCATCCATATCTATGTGTACAATTTTTCGGTTGGCAATCATTTTTTTTAAAATTCAGTTACGTAGAAGAACAATTAGAACTAACAGCCATAACCTTTCCTACAATACGTAGATGGTCATCTGGAGCAACAACAATGGGTTTATAATTAATATTTGCAGCTCTTAGTTCAACTCTGTCTTCAGATATATATAATCGTTTAACTGTTGCTTCGTCTTCTAAAAATGCAACTACAATATCTCCGTTTTCGGCTATGGGTTGTTGGCGAACCACTATATAGTCACCATCATTTATACCTGCGTCTACCATGCTTTCTCCTTCAACTAAAAGAGCAAAGCAGATACCTCTAGCATCAGATGCGGGAACACTAATTTCACCAATTATATTTTCAACTGCTAAAATTGGCACCCCAGCAGCAACCTTGCCTATTACAGGTATTGAAATTAAGGCTGAAACTTTATGTGGAGCTTTGAGAATAGTAATTGAGCGAGACCTACCTTTTGTGCGTTTTATGTATCCCTTTTTTTCTAAGCTGCGTATTTGCTCGTGCGCGCTAGCACCTGAAATTCCTAATATTTCTGCCAACTCCTGTACTGATGGGGCAACACCCTCATTAGCGATAAAATTGCTTATAACAGCTAAGCTTTTCTCCAAGGTAGAAGAGAGCCCAGTTGCTGGTATTCTGCCAGTACGGTTAGAATTTTTTCTCTCCACCTTTTTCTCACAAAAAAAAGTTATTGAAACCTTAAACATAGACCTGATAAATATCAGTGTTAATATATTATCCCCTTTTACATTATTGTTCCAGCTTTTATTAAACAAAAAAAATGCTATTCTAAGTTCTATTTTTTATAGGAAATAAAGATGATTATCGATATTACTGTTGCTGACTATCAAAACCAAAAACATGTTAAAGATATACAGCATTTGTTAGATATTTATGCTACTGACCCATTAGGTGGAGGAAAAGCACTTGATAGTTACGTAAAACAAAATATAGTTAAAGAGTTATCTAAACTTCCCCACGCATTTTCAGTACTTGCATATGACAGTGGAACTGCAATTGGGCTAGCCAACTGTTTTTATACTTTTTCTACTTTTGCTTGTAAGCCTATTGTTAATATTCATGATTTTATGGTAATTAAAAACTGTAGAGGCAAAGGAATTAGCCAAAAATTGTTGGCTAAAATTGAACAAATCGCAATAAATGCAGGCTGTTGCAAAATAACCTTAGAAGTTCTAAGCAATAATAACGCTGCAAAGTCAGCATATTTAAAATTTGGCTTTTCTGATTATGAGCTAAACCCAGACCATGGTAAAGCACTGTTTTGGCAAAAATTATTGCTATAAAACAGGCTATTTATAGATGAGGAGTTAAGATGAAAAAAGTTGGCGTAATTGGCTTAGGTATTATGGGAGAACCCATGGCGCGTAATATTGCTAAAGCGGGTTTTAATCTTTCAGTTTGGAATAGAACTGCTAAAAAGGCTAATGCACTTTGCGATGAAGGTGCTTACTTTTGTCAAGATGCAACAAGCTTGGCAGCAAGGGTAGATATTATTATTATTATGGTTTCTGGACCAGATGATCTATTAGAAATTATAAAGCAGATCTGTTTAACCTCACTTGCAGGAAAAACCGTTATAAATGTTAGCACTGTCTCTCCTAAAGCATCTATAACTGCTGAAAAAAAAGTAAATCAGGCTGGTGGCGAGTTTTTAGATGCTCCGGTGTCAGGTTCTAAAGTACCAGCAATAAACGGTAGTTTGGTTTTTCTGGTAGGAGGCGACAAACCTGTGATGGAGAAATGCCGAGGGCCACTAGAAGCAATGGGCAACAAGCTTGTACATTGTGGTGATGTAGGTACAGGTTCACAGATGAAATTAGCTATAAACCTGTTACTTACCAATTTTATGCAAGGGTTAGCCGAAACATTTATGTTTGCTAAAAAAATGGGCCTGCAAACAGAAGACTTTTTAGAAGTTGCTACAAATGGAGCCATGGCAGCACCCATGGTAAAATTAAAAGGAGAGGCAATTGCAGCAGGAGATTTTTCTCCACATTTTCCCTTACGACATTTAAATAAAGACTTAAAACTGGTACTCAAAGAGGCAGAGCTTTGTAAAGCTAAACTACCTGTAGGGTTGCAATTAGGAGATATATTAAAAAATGCAGAGAAAAAAGGGTTGGGTGATGAAGATATTTGCGCTCTTTATAAAGCATTAAACAGCTAATATGCCGTCTATTTTTAGAAAGTTATAAACGGCTTTAACAGGCTTTCATAACTTTATTGCCCAAAATATAAATATTCTTTATATTTGCCCACCACCACTCCAAACAGTTGCAAATTACCATCAACAGTAATAATTGGATAACGTGGATTAAGAGGCCTTAGATATTGTTGGTCACCAATTTCCACAAGTTGTTTAAATGTGGTATTAGATTCTCCCTCTAGCTTGGCTAGTATATATTGGTTATTTTTTATTTTTAGCTCAGTATTAACAACTATAACTTCACCTTCTAAAAATTCTGGCTCCATAGAATCATCAGGTACTAATAAACCATAATGCTGTCCTTTTGTTTGAGCAAATACTGGAACAAACTCTCTACACAAAGCTTTTATTTTTTCATGTTCAATCCAACTGTTAACAGAGTCAATTGTATCCCAAGAAACAATGGGTATTTTTGCAAATACATTAGATACATCACGACATCCAGAGACCTTTAGGTATTCAGGATACCGTGATAGCAGCATTTCGCCCCGCCCAGTTTCTAACCAAGTAGGGTCAACACCACATACGGTAGCAATGGTTACCATACATCTTGAATATTTAGCTCTGCCATTTTCTAGCTTAGAAACAGTTGTATGGCTTACCCCAACCCGACTTGCTAACTCTTTTTGAGTGAGTTCAGCATGTCTTCTTGCATGTAGAATTCTATCACTTAATGTATTACACATAAGACATTAAGCCTCTTTTCTTACATGTTTGTCAATTCTTTACATAACAATTTAAACCCATTTATGGTGTTTATTTGATAGGTTAGGAAAGATTTTAGAAATTAAAAATAAAATTCTAAAACTAAAACATTTAAAAATTAATTATCCTTTTTTAGGAATACCATCATTTTTTGGCAGTGTATCTGGGTTAACATACCAATCGGAACCCGAACCAACAAAAATATTTTGTTTTGGACGAAGTCCAGGATCATCATCAAAAGTTCCAGCAGGAATAATAATCCCCTTACCGCTTTTGGACATCCAAGGCAATGAAGAGCCACAAACTTTACAAAAACAAGTGGCAAAATGTTTTGCATCTTCAACTTCATACCTACCAACTAAAGACTCACCCTTAAGCCAACTAAACTGAGCAGGAGCAACTATCATGTTGGCAGCAAATGGAGATCCTGTAAATTTTCGACATCTTGAGCAGTGACAATATTGAAATATACCTAGGTTTCCACTTATTGAATAAGATACTTGTCCACAAAGGCAACTACCTTTAACTTCACTATTATCTGACATAACTTGATTTCCTTAAAAATATATATTGATCCATTATTAATTAGAAAAAACCACATGTTCACCAAAAAATAATAGATATGGTATACCCATTTAAAAATTATAATGCTTTCAAATCTATCAAAAGTAACTCTTTCGTAATCGATAATCTATAGTGTTCAACAATACTGCCCTAGATTACCCCCTTAGCAGGAATGTCTTGCTATTCTTAATTGTATACAGTTATTAAATTAAAAACATTATCCAAGATACGACTGTGGTGGGGCGTACATGACGTAAGATATAGACATTATGTATTGACCTGCCCGCCCTCAAGATCGTGGGTTACAATTG
>JADGBW010000078.1 GCA_015231305.1 Magnetococcales bacterium
AGGGGAAAGGCTAAAGGGTAAATACAGTTTTGCTTATCTAGTATTTCTGGTAAATTAATAACCATCAATTTACATTGTCGTGTTGACTGAAATGAATCTTCATCATAGTATAATTCAGAGATAGTAAATAATCCTATAGAAGGCTATTGAAACTATTTTTTAGCTTTCAGTTTCCTTTTTTTACTAAAAGGATGCAACATGGACTATATCCTTCTTATTGAAGGCTCTAACAGCTTCGCTTCACTATTTCGTGATAGAGCTAGAAGCATTCTTAAGGTTGAAGTTTTCGTCGCAAATAATTTTACTCTAGCTAAAGAGTTGATAGCCGATAAAAACAACCAATTTTTAATGGCAGTAATTAGTGACTCTCTTCCTGGTACACCTAACGATGAGGTTGTAGAGTTTCTACTACAAACTAAAATCCCCTGTATTGCCTTAACAACTAACTACAATAAAGATCTGCAACAGGCTCTATTTAACAAGGGTATCCTGGACTATTTTGTTAAAGATGGTGTTGGAACAATTGACCCTATAATCAATGCAATAGATCACTACATTAACAATAAAAATATTAGCATATTAGTTGCGGATGATTCAAAAAGCATACGTATTCACTTAAATAACCTGCTAACTCGCTATGGTTATAAAGTGTTATTAGCTGAAGACGGCAGAACTGCACTACGTATGGTAGCTGAGCAAAGGGTTGACCTGATTATATCTGATTATCAAATGCCCAATATGGATGGCCTTAAAATGGTCAAAAAACTGCGGACTCGTTACTCTCGCGATGAAATTGCAGTTATTGGCCTATCTTCGGCTGATGATCATGACCTTGCTGTAAGGTTTATAAAAACTGGTGCTAATGATTATTTGACTAAACCTTATCGCCCTGAAGAGCTGTTATGTAGAGTTTTTCAAAATATTGATATAATAGAACGCAGAAAAGAGCTTGGCTCTTTGATGGAACGCCATAAATCTATTTTAACTCATGCTCTTGATGCCATAATTACCACAGATGATGTTGGCGCAGTTATTGACTATAACCCTGCGGCAGAAAAACTTTTTGGTTTCAATAAATCAGCAATACTTGGTAAAAAAATTGATAATTATATTATCCCTGCTGACCTTGTAGAAAGCCACCAAAAAGCTTTGGCTAAATATTCAATTCACGCTAAAAGCGCACACCCCTTACAACGACGTATGGAGTACCCTGGTTTACGCGAAGACGGTAAGATGGTTGAGTTACAACTGGCCTTAACTTCAAATATCATAAATGACAAAGTAAACTATACCGCTTTTATTCAAGATATAACTGATAAAAAAGGATTGTTAAAATCTCTTAAAGAGACATTAGAAGAGGCAGAAGCTGCTAACCAAGCTAAGGGTGAATTTCTTGCTAATATGAGCCATGAAATAAGAACACCTATGAATGCTGTTCTTGGTTTTACAGATTTAGCTTTAAAGGCAGATATTTCTGATAAAGTTCGCGATTATTTACAAAAAACTGAAAATGCTTCTCGGTCTTTAATGGGTATAATCAATGATATACTTGATTTTTCAAAAGTAGAAGCAGGCCGACTACAACTGGACCCAGTTAAGTTTGATCTTCACCAACTTTTTGAACATTTAGCTGATCTATTCAGTAAACAGGTTGCTGACAAAAAAATTGAACTGATATTTTTAGCACCAACATCGTACGACAAAGTACTTCTTGGCGATGTAATGCGTCTTGAACAAATTTTAATTAACCTCATAAGAAATGCCATAAAGTTTACCCTTGAAGGCTCTATAACAGTAACCTGTAATCCAGAACAATATGATGGAGATAAATATAAATTAAACTTTTCGGTTAAAGATACTGGAATTGGCGTAGAAGAGGATGTTTTGCCCAATCTTTTTGCTGCCTTTGTGCAGGCAGATAGTTCTACAACAAGAAAGTTTGGTGGTACTGGTCTGGGGCTATCCATTTGTAAGCAGCTTGTTATGCTAATGGGAGGTCAAATTAATGTTTCCAGCACTCTAGGTGAAGGGAGCGAATTTACCTTTGATGTATTGGTTAACCTCCATGCTGAGAGTCAACGTAAACTACCTTCTATTCCCGACTCATTATGGGGAAAGAAAGCCTTAATAGTAGACGACAACTTCAAGGTCCAACAACAAATAAGCAACCTGTTAAAGTCTATACACTTTCACCCAAAAGCTGTTAGTTCTGGAGCAGAGGCAATTGAGTCTCTTCTTAGTGCTATTAAAACAGGATCTAATTATGAGTTTGTCTTTATTGATTGGGACATGCCCTCTGGTGATGGACTAACAGCTGCAATTAAAATTCTTGCCACTCTAAAAGCTGAAACCCCAGAACAGCAGCTACCAAGAATTTTTCTTCTCATTCCCTTTGGCTCTGAAGCAATTCAGAATGAGGGAGAAAAACTAGGAATAAATGGTTTTTTAGATAAACCAGTTACTCGCACCAGGTTAATTAGAACCGTTGTGCAAGATTATGACAGCTTGACACCTAGCTCTGACCGTCGCAGTAAAAAACCGTTGGGTCAGGAAGAAAAAACAGCACAAAAAATTTGTGGTGCAAGAGTTCTGCTAGCTGAAGACAATGAGATAAACCAGCAAATTGCTTTGGAACTTCTACAAAGAGTTGGTATTATTGTTGATATTGCAGACAATGGTGAAGATGCGTTATTAATGGCTAAAAAATATCCTTACGATGCTGTGATTATGGATATCCATATGCCCTTAATGGATGGCCTAAGTGCCACCAAACTTATACGTGAAGAAAATAACCTTAAAAAACTACCCATAATAGCCATTACCACCAACTCTCAGCCAGATGAAATTAAAAGATGCTTAGATGCTGGCATGAATGTTCACCTGGATAAACCCATACGCCCTGAACGGCTATACGGCATATTGTCTAAATGGATTCATAAAGAAGAACCACCCTTAATTCAAGATCCATTTTCCACAATAGATAATACTGACGGTCTTCCTGATATTGCCGGAATTGATGTAAGAGACGGCACACAAAAGGTAGGAGATAATCATAATTTATATATTAGGCTACTATCCTGTTTTCTTAATGAACACAAAGATACAACAAACAAAACTAGAGATGCTTTAAAAAATGATGAACTTTTAGAAATAACGACAGATCTTCATACATTAAAAGGCATAGCAAGTTATATAGGTGCAATATCACTAGCAAATATTACTGAAAAATTAGAAGAGGAAATAAATAAAGGCTCGCAAGAAGATAAAAAAACTGCTGTGGCAACATTTGCCAATCATCTTGATGCAATTATAGATAATTTAGGCGGGGTTAAAAAGAGCTATACAGAAGGCATAGAAAGCTTACCATATCTTAATGAGTTAGGGGTTCAGCTTGACAGACAACTTATTGAACCAATAATAATTGATTTGGCATCTCACCTTAAAAACAACAGCTTAAGCTATAATGTGGCACTTAGAAAATTGAAAAAAATGGTAGAGCCAACCCCAGCAATTATTCTATATGGCGAACTAGAAAAACAGTTATATAATTATCATTTTTTAGAAGCATTTGAAGTTTTACAAAAAATAGCCAAACCTCTAAACATAGAATTATTAACTGAACTACCTGTAAACATTTCTAAATCACAAGCAACTATTTTAATTGTTGACGATCAAAGCAGTAACATTGATCTACTAAAAGATATATTACCAGACTTCAACCTGTTTACAGCTTTAAATGGTAGAAGAGCCTTGGAAATAGCAAGCTCTAATTATAGTCCCGATATTATCTTATTGGATATTATGATGCCAGAGATGAATGGTTATGAAGTTTGTCGCCGTTTAAAAAATTCTGATTTAACTAAAGATATACCTGTAATTTTTGTTACAGCTAGAAATGAAGTTACCGATGAAAGCGAAGGGTTTGCTGTAGGTGGTGTCGATTATATAACAAAACCATACCATGCAGAAATTATAAGACACCGTGTAAAAAGTTGCTTAAGCCTAATGCAGCACCAAAACCAGTTAGAAGAACTAGTAAAAGCTAGAACCCAGGAGCTTGAAAAGGCAAGAAAAGAGGCTGAAGATGGAAAAAAAGCTGCTGAAGCTGGCAATAAAGCAAAAAGTGATTTTCTTGCTCATATGAGCCATGAACTACGCACCCCTATGAATGCCATTTTAGGTATGAGCGAGATATTAGAAGAGACTACACTAACAAACACACAAGAGTGGTGCGTTACCAACCTCAACCACTCAGGAGAGACACTTTTAACACTAATTAATGATATTCTTGATCTATCTAAAATTGAAGCTAGCCAATTAACTATAGAGGCTACAAATTTTGATCTTATACATGCGTTTAAAAAGACTTTAGAGCTTTTTAAATTTTCTTTCATTGATAAAAGCATAGTGCTGCAACACAAAATTGCAGATGATGTTCCACAGTGGGTCAATGGTGACCCTACAAGACTACAACAGATACTACTAAACCTCATTAGCAACGCCCTAAAATTTACTAAAAAAGGTTATGTAGAGGCCTCCATTTATGTAGATGATGATAAAAATATTGCATTCTCCATTTTAGATACTGGATCAGGGGTTCCACAAGAGAAACAGCAAGAGATTTTTCAACCATTTACCCAAGCAGACACATCAATAACTCGTCACCATGGTGGAACCGGATTAGGGCTAACTATTTGCAGCCGTTTGGTTGATTTAATGGGTGGAAAAATATGGTTTGAAAGTGAAGTTGACAAGGGCAGTAAATTCACATTTACTATTCCATTTATTCTGGTTAATAAAAATGAAATTGTTGCATCTACAGTAAATAAAAACAGTATTTATAGTGATGATTATTCCAACAAAGACCTACAAAATATAAAAATTCTTTTAGTAGAAGACACTGAAGAGAACCAGTTTGTCATCCAGGGGTTTTTACAAAAATCTAATTGCCAAATTGAGGTGGCTGGAAACGGGGCAATTGGAGTTGAAAAATTTAAAGAAAGCACATTTGATATTGTTCTAATGGACATACAAATGCCTATAATGGATGGTTATACCGCAACAAAAAAAATCCGCCAGTGGGAAAAAGAACAAGGAGCTGACCCAACACCAATTATTGCATTAACTGCCCATGCATTAAATAAAGAAGCAGAGCTTATTATGGCAGCTGGTTGTGATTTACATTTAACAAAACCAATTCGTAAAGCGCGTCTAATTGCTACCTTAAAAAGTTTTCAGGTTGTGACAGAAAATACAGATACTTTATCTCAAAATAAATCTTTTATTCCTGATAAAGATTTTATCAAAAAAAGCAACAGTACAGACCTCAACAACAATGAAACAAAATCTATTGATATGGATACACTAGACACATTACGCAATGATGTTGGTGGAGACATTGAACCAACACTGGTAAAGTTTTATGAAAAACTACCAGAACGATTAGATGATCTTAAAAACTCTATATCCAGAAATGATCCCCAACAAGCTGCTAAAGATGCTCACAAAATCAAAGGATCTTCCGCAACTCTTGGAGCTAAAAAACTTGCAAAACTATGTCAACAATTTGAAAAACTATGCCACTCCCCACACTACCCAGGAGATGGAGAAATTGCTGAAGCAACCTTTAAAGAAGGTAACAAAGTTTTAGCTGAGCTTAAGGTTTTAATACAGGAATCCACAAAATGAGTAAAGCACGTACAAAAGCAGATGCCACTATTCTTATCTGTGATGATGATGAAATTCTCTTAGGTCTTGTTAGCCAAACATTAAAAAAAAAGGGCTATAGAGTTATAGAGACTGAGGGCGGCAAAGAGGCTATAGAAGCTTTTTTAAAACACTCTCCAGATTTAATATTGATGGATGCAAACATGCCAGAAATGGATGGTTTTGAAACAACACAAAAAATTCAAAATCTTTCTGAAGGAAATTTAATTCCGATAATTATGATAACTGCGTGGGAAGATGATGAGTCGGTAAAAAAAGCGTTTAATGCAGGTGCTGTAGAGTATGTAACAAAACCAATTTTATGGCCAATTTTACTTCACAGAATACATCTACAAATTGAAGCTCATCGTGCCTTTGCAAAAATACAGAACCAAAATGAACAGCTAAATGAAGAGCGAGAGTTTATTGAAGATATTATTAGCTTTTTGCGTAAGTCAAAATCGTTCGAACCACATGGAATAAACTATCTTATAGACCCCGTAGAAAAAACTACAGGTGACATACTGCTTTCAGCTCGTCGCCCTGATGGCACTCACCATGTTCTACTTGGTGATGTAACAGGCCATGGTTTACCCGCTGCTATTATAGGACCAACTGTTGCTAGTATATTTTACTCTATGACAAGAAAGGGGTTCTCACCTGGAAGTATATTAAATGAAATTAATTTAGACCTTCATACTAAATTGCCAGTAAATTTATTTCTTGCAGGAAGCTGGTTAGCACTAGATGCTACACGTTCTCACCTTGAAGTTTGGTGTGGTGCAATGTTTGATGTTTTAATTTTTCGTCATGGTAAACTTTTCAAAAAAATTCCTTCTAAAAATATGGCACTAGGAACAAAACCAGAATCTACATTTAACATGATTGTGAATACTATTGCTGTAGAAAAAGGTGACAGAATTTTTGCCTACTCCGATGGTATAGTTGAACAAAAAAATTCTGATGGCGATATGTTTGGGCAAAACAGGTTAATTGCAACAATTATTAGATATATTATTGAAGATGCGCCATTGGAATTATTAAAAAAAGAGTTAGATGAATACCGTGGAGAAGTAGAACAAGAGGATGATGTTACTGTAGTTGAAATTATTTGTTAAAAAGTTAAATTAATAGTTACAAAGCTTTGTTTGCAGTGACTATAAAAAGGATAAA
This sequence comes from Magnetococcales bacterium, assembly GCA_015231305.1. Lineage (GTDB taxonomy): Bacteria > Pseudomonadota > Magnetococcia > Magnetococcales > JADFYX01. The sequence continues at coordinate 6,880 of JADGBW010000078.1, forward strand.
TAATGGGAAGTTCAATACAATCAGGACAAATAATTTTTACAGCCCAAGAATTAAAAATATTATCAAAAAAACATGTGCAGTTTATACTATCAAACTCTAAGAATGATGATAATGATATAGCTGCTCAACATCTAAAAAACAGTACGCAATGGTTAAAAGCATGGGAAGTTGAACATGATGAGATAATTAACCACATTTGTGAATCAACCAACTATGAACAACAAAAAGTTGCCCTACGTAAAGAGAGCTTAGTTTTAATAGAAAACTGCTCTATTACCCAACCATTTTTAAGAGAGGGGTTAACTGATGATGAGGTTGCTTTACTCCTTAAACATCGACATCCAGAACTCTCATTAGAAGATGCAAAACTGGCTCAGTTTCAGATATATATCTTTTCTGATACATCTCTTCGTTGCCTACGTAAAATATCAGCAGAATTTTCAGATGCAGCTGAAGGAGATTGGTATGACCTGTGTGTTAATATCCACCGCCAACATATAAGCCACCTTTACAGAAAAACTATTGCCCAACTTAAAGGTGAAACATACAGCTTTGAGTCTGTAGTTGAAGTTATGCAAAAGATGATAGATGAAGTTGAAGAAAAGGTGTTGGATGGAAAAACATGGGACTTTACGAAAAAACTACAAGATGTAATAAAGTTTGAAGCTTTGCAGCAACAAAATTTATCTTAAAACTTATTAAGATATATAGGAATATTAAATAGAAATTTCTTTTTAGTTCGAAAAATGTATAAAACTATTTATTAGAAACTATTTAACAACCTTAAAGAAAAGATAAGCTATTTATATAAATTTCAACAAGACTTATGAATAACAGACCCTTATACATGTTGATTAACAAATATAGGTGAAAGATGTAGTTGAGCATGGCCTGCTGAAGAAATCAACACATCCTTAACTATATTTTTGTTCTAATATGAAGTTGTGTTAATATTTGTTATGAAGTCTTTTTTTCACAAAAAATAGAAATGGATCAACTAAGAAACACCAAAATTGAGTGTTTCGGATATATTTAGCTTTTTTATGTGAAATACCAATAATAAAATAAGTTTTTTAAAAACGAGGCTGAAAATGAAGATCCAACAGGCCATAGAAATTTTAATTGATGGAGGCGATTTAACTCAGGTTGATGCACGCCGTCTTATGGGACAGATATTATCTGGTAAAAATAGTGAAGCTGAAATTGACGCATATTTAACTGCTCTCAATATTAAAGGTGAGACCATAAGTGAAATAGCTGGCTCTGCTATGGCTGTACGTAATAGCTCTGTCACTTTAAAAGCCGATGGAGTTGTAGTTGATACTTGTGGCACTGGTAGCAATGGGCTAGGTACTTTTAACATATCTACTACATCAGCTTTTGTTGTTGCAGGTGGTGGTGTAAAAGTGGCCAAACATGGCAACCACAATGTATCTGACAAAACTGGGTCTGCTGATTTACTTGCAGCGTTAGGGGTAAATATTAACGCTAGTGTTGAAATTGTAGAAAAATGCATTGCTAAAGCTGGCATCGGTTTTTTATTCGCCCCACTCTACAATGAATCCATGAATGCAATTATAGAACAAAGAAAAAACCTATCAAATAACACCTTATTAAAATTACTTGGCCCACTAATAAACCCGGTTAACACACCTTATCAAATTGTTGGAGTTTACGATGGTATATATACTGAAAGCATGGCAAGTGCTTTAGGGCGGTTAGGTGCAAAACATGCCATGGTTGTTCATGGTATGGACGGTCTGGATGAGATAACAACTACAGCTCCAACTCGTGTGGCAGAGTTAAAAGAGAACAGGCAAGTTACTGCCTATATTATTGAACCTGAACAATTTGGTATTAAAAGAGTTAAAACAAAAGCAATTCTTGGTGGTGATGTTGCTGCTAATGTTGGCTTTACCCGAGCAGTTCTTGCAGGTGACAAAGGGCCTCATAGAGATATTGTTGCTCTTAATGCTGGTGCAGCTTTTTGTGTCTCTGGAGTGACAGATAGCATTAAATCAGGTTTAGAAATGGCCTATAATGTTCTAGACAGTGGCAAAGCTATGGAAAAGCTGGAGTTACTGGTTAAAACTTCAAACTCTTAACAATACTAATAGCTTTAACTATAAAATTAAGGATACTCAGATGGGAAATGTAGAGTACGACTGTATTGTCATTGGGGGCGGAATTGGCGGATCAGCTTCAACCCTTAGGGCAGCCCAATATCATTTAAAAACCCTATGGGTAAAAGGTACTCGCAAAACAGCAAAGGCTAGCCGTGGTAAATATGTATTAAACATCGATAATATGATCGGTGTTCATCCAGATATTATGCTAAAACAGGTTAAAAAATCTCTCAATACAGAAGAGTTTGAAAGAGCTATACAACACTTAAATGAAGAGACTTTTCATATAGGAACCCAAGAGATTGTTGACAATGTTCTTGAACGTATCGAAAGCCAATACAGTGAATTGGTAACAGTTAAAGATTTAAAGGCTGTTGACATAAAAAAAGATGGAGATATTTTCACTGTCCAGCTTCAAGAAAAACCAGACAGTGAACAATTAGAAGTGGTAACTGGCAGCAATGTTATTTTGTCGACTGGAGTTATGGATACTCTTCCACAAGTTAAAAAAACCTTGAAAAGTGGTCGTGAAGTTGATGATATTAAGTGGGTTTTTCCTTTTTCAAATTTAGAACGTCTGCTCTATTGTATCCGCTGTGAGGGTCATTTAGTAATCTCAGGTGCTGCTGCTATTATTGGTCATTCAGAAGTGGCTTGTCAGATAGGTTTAATGTTAAAAGAACGCTATAACGTACCAATTACTATGGTTACAAATGGTGAATCTCTTGAAGCCGAAGATACAACCCGTAAACTAATGAACCACCATGGTATTAATGTTGAAACATCACGTATTGTCGGTTTTGACGATCAAGAAACAGGTGAAGAGATCATAAAGAAAAAGGCTGGCAGTGATCTCCATGCTATTATATTGGAAGATAACACCCGTGTAACTGCGCGTTATGGTTTGGTATCTTTAGGCATTTACAAAGTATATAATGAGCTAGCCATTCAGTTAGGAGCAAGGCTTGAAAACATTGACAAACCAGATGAGTTAAAACGTGTTTTAATAGAAGATTATTCCGCTGAAACAGATATTCGTGGTTTTTTTTGTGTCGGCGATATGGCATCAAGAAAAGATGGTGGCCCATCAATGATGCAAATTTATACCGCCCAAGAGTATGCAGTTAGAGCAGTTGATACTATTGAGCGTCGCCATCGAAAATTTCAAAGAGCAGAGATTTTAAAATGAATAATACCAAAACTTACAAAATGTTATCATCGTTACCCCTTAATGAGAATTAAAAAAAAATGTTACCTAATATTGTATATTTAGTATACTGCCTTGGAGATTGATCCATGGGTTTGTTTCAAATCAGATTATTAACCTTTTTTTGCTATCTATTTCTGTTCATGGGAACAGCTATAAGCAGTGAAAAAGTGCTAACAGCTGATATTCGTCACCGCCCACCAGAAATGATTGTTGATGGGCACTATCAAGGTGGACCTTTAAAGGTAATATTAGAAGAAGCAGCTGCCAAAATAGGTTATTCTGTTTCTTGGCGAGACAAACCTTTTTCTACCAGTATTGAAGATTTAAAAAAAGGCATTACTGATATTATCCCTCGCACAATTCGCAAGCCAAGCCGTGAAGGATTTGTCCAGTTTCTAGGACCAATTGGCAGCCAGCGCAAAGATATTCTTTTTTTAGTACGCAAGGGTGATGAAAAACTCATCCGTTATTTTAAAGATTTAAAAAAACTGACCATAGGTGTTAAATCTAAAACAGCTTATTTTAGTGCATTTGATAAAGATAAAGAGATTAACAAAATTTTCTCTACAGGTGGAGATTATGGGTTAGCAAAACAGTTAATAGAGAATAAAGTTGATGCTGTTGCTGTATTAGACCGAGGAGCTATGGATAGTGCTTTAGCTGGGTTGGGCTTCCGTAATTACAGCTATGCCAGTTTTCGCTATATCCAAACCATAGATAACTATTACGGCATGTCAAAAACCTCGGCTAATGCAGGGGTATACGATAAACTTAACAATGCACTAAAAAAAATGACTAAATCTGGTCGGGTTGCAGAGCTCTACCAGACTCACCAAGCCCAACCAGAACCGCAAACCGCACAAGAAATAAGCCTGACAGTAGCCGAAAAAAAATGGCTCACCCAAAATCCTGGCCCGTTTCTAGTTCATAACGAAGTAGACTACCCCCCTTTTAATTATAATGAATATGGCAAACCAAAAGGTTTTTCTATTGATTATATGGACCTAATAGCAAGAAAACTTGGCATAGCCATACGTTATGTTTCTGGCCCTAGTTGGAATGAATTTTTATTGCAGATGAAGTCTAAAAAACTGGACATCATGCTCAATATTGTTAAAACCCCTGAACGCTCCCGCTATCTTGCCTTTACTGACCCTTATGTGGAAAACCCACCAGTATTTGTTAGCCGTAATGACCATAAACGTGTACGTAATTTTTCTAATTTAGTTGATAAAAAAATTGCTATTCCTCACGGTTTTTTCTACCAAGAAATATTACAACGTAAATATCCAGACATTCCTCTACACCTTACCAATGGACTACTAGAATCACTGCAATCGGTAGCAGGTGGTGAAGCAGATGTAGCATTGGGTGGTCTGGCTATAGAGAACTGGCTTATACAAAAACATGGCCTTACTAATTTACGAGTAGACAGCGTAATAAGTGACCCAGCATTTTTAAATCAATTACGAATTGCTGTTCACATTGATAGACCAATTTTTCGCGATATTCTGCAAAAAGCAGTAGGCGAAATTAGTCAAGAAGAGTTTGCCAGTTTGCAACGTAAATGGTTTGGTGGGACCATAAAAACTGTAGAGGCCAAATTAACACCAGAAGAGCAAAACTGGATAGCAAGCCAAACCCAACCCCTTACGGTTGGTTCTGAGATGGACTGGCCACCATTTGACTTTGTTAACAATGGTCAGGCAACTGGTTATTCTAATGATTTTTTACGACTCATAGCAAAAAAAACTGGCTTACAACTTGAATTTAAACATGGCTTACCATGGTCAAAAATTTTAGAAAAATTCAACGCAGGTGATATAGACATTCTACCAGCTGTTTATAATACCCTTGAACGACAAAAAACTATTTCTTTTACTGATTATTACTCAACCAACGCTACTGTATTGGTAGTGGGTAAAAATTTTAATAAAGATACCACACTTAACGACCTCAATGGACGACGAGTGGCTATTGTAGAAGGTTTTGCCACTGCTCAAGTAATGTCGCAAAGATACCCGAAAATTCATCAACTACCGGTTAAAAGTGTTTTAGCTGGACTAAAAGCTGTCTCTTTAGGAAAGGTTGATGCGTTTATAGGTAGCCACGGAGTTATTAATCATCTATCAAAAGAACACGTCATACCAGATGTTATGATCACTGATGAGGTGTGGCTAAAAAAACCCGAAGAGACCCGCCTTCATATTGGGGTAAAAAAAGATGATATTATTCTACGTAACATATTACAAAAAGGTATGGATTCTATACGCTCCGTTGAGCTAGACGAGCTAAGGCGAAATTGGCTACCTCAAAACAGTGGAGACCAGAAAAAAAAGAACCAAGTTAAACTGAGTGCCAGAGAAAAAGTTTGGCTTGAGAAACATCGCAAAGTAAGAGTAATGGTGGGAGAATGGCCCCCATTCCATTCTATGGACAAAAACAAACCACAAGGGCTGTCCATCGATTATGTTCGCGCTCTTTTTTCTAACATTGGAGTTAAACTGGAATTTGTCCCCCTATCTCGTACTGAAGCAATAGATAGTATAACCAAATTAAAAAAAGTTGATTTGTTGCCAACAATTTCTCGTAACCCAGAAAAAGAGAAACAGCTTAATATAACAAGAGACTATATCTCTTTTCCTAATGTAATTTTCACTCGGAAAGATCATCGTTTTGTCGGGTCGCTACGAGATTTTCATGGAAATGTTATTGCAATTGAGAAAGGGTTTATTGCTCATAACCTATTAAAAAAAGACCACCCTAAAATAAAACTGCACCTTGTTAACACACCAGAAGAAGGGCTGCGAGAGGTGTCATTTGGGCAAGCTGACGGCTTTTTAAGTAACCTTGCTGTTGGCAGCTACCTAATTGAAAAAATTGGCCTACAAAACTTAAAAATTGCTGCTCCATCAGAATATAAAAGTGATAACAAGGCAATGGCAGTACGTAAAGATTGGCCTGAGCTGGCATCTATCATAGACAAAACATTAGCTGCAATGACTTTAGAAGAACACTCTGCCCTCAGGCAAAAAACCTTCTCTGTGCGTTATGAGCATGGTGCAGACATGGAAAAGGTACGTCTTCTTGCAATGCAAATAGGCATTGTTTTATTGATTATTATTGGGATAATCCTGTTTTGGAACCGCCGCCTTGGTCGTGAGGTCGCACAACGACGCTTAGCAGAAGGAGAGTTAAACAAACTATCGTTGGCAGTAGAAAATAGCCCGTCTGTCGTGGTTATAACTACACCTGAAGGTTATTTCGAATATGTTAACCCACGCTTTATCGAAGTGACAGGTTATACACTAGAAGAGCTAACGGGAAGAACTCCTAGTGTTCTTAATTCTGGTTCAACTCCTAAAGAGGTCTACCAGGATATGTGGCAGACAATCTCACTTGGTAAAATATGGCGAGGAGAAGTTCTTAACCGCAAAAAAAATGGTGAAACCTATTGGGCAGCAATATCTATTAGCCCTGTTATGCAAGATGGGCAGGTGCTTCACTATATAGCTTTGCAAGAAGACATTACCGCAAAAAAACAGGACAGCAAAGATCTACTAGATTCAAGAAAACGTCTAGACCTTGCTCTTACCAGTATGTCTGACGGTCTTTACATGTTAGATGCTGACTTAAATTTTGTACTATTTAATGCTCACTACATGGAGATGTTAGAGCTACCTACTGAACTTGTTGCCCCTGGCCTGCCTGTTGAAGGGGTTCTCCGTTTTTTAGTTAAACGAGGAGATTATGGCCCTGTAGATGAAGATACTTTAGTTGAAGAAAGGTTAGAAGGGTTAAGAAATAGAGAACCAATACGTATAGAGTTTATACTACCAAAAGGTAATGTTCTCGATATAAGACAAGCTCCTATTTCTGAAGGTGGAGCAGTTGTTACCCTTACTGACATTACCGAACAAAAACAAGCAGAAGCTGGTATATATGAACGAGAAGAACGCTTAGAACTTGCTCTTGAAGGTGGTGATTTGGGGTTCTGGGATGTTGATCTGCAAGATGGGTCAATGGTAGTCAACGAAAGGTGGGCACAGATGTTGGGTTATAACCTAGCTGATATAAACCCAATTGTACGCGATATTTGGATGGAGACTATTCATAAAGAAGATTTAGATAGAGTATTGGAGATTGGCAAAAGATATAGAAATGGTGAAATAACCAAATATGAGGTCGAATACCGGGCTGTTGCTAAGGGTGGAGATATACGCTGGTTAAATTCTCAAGGGGCTATTGTTGCCCGTAATAAATCAGGTGCAGCAACTCGCATGGTTGGAACAGTTGTAGATTTTACCGAACGTAAAAAGGCTGAAGAGGCAATACGAGAATCAGAACGAAAACTTGCCGACCAGTTAACCTTCACACAAGCTATGGTAGACACCATGCCATACCCGGTGTTTTACAAAGGGGCTGACACCCTATTTAAAGGTTGTAACAGAGCTTATGAAGATACATTTAACGTAAAGCGTGAGTCCTTTATTGGTAAAAGTGTACTAGAGCTAGAATATCTACCCATGGAGGACCGTATTCGATATCAAAAGGAAGATGAAGAGACTATAAAAACCATTGGAAAAGTTCACAGAGAGATGGTTGTTCCTTTCTCTGATGGTGAAAATCATCACACCTTATATTGGGTTCAAGGTTTTGCTAAAGAGGACGGCGAACCAGGGGGGTTGGTAGGCACATTTGTAGATATTGAGGTGCAAAAAAGAGCAGAACAGGCTATGACTGAAGCTAAAGAGCTGGCTGACTCTGCCAATCAAGCTAAATCTGACTTTTTGGCTAACATGAGCCACGAAATTCGCACCCCCATGAATGCCATTATTGGTATGTCTTATTTAGCACTTGAGACAGAACTAACCAACCGTCAACGTAACTATATTATAAAAGTCCACCGCTCTGCAGAATCTCTTCTTGGTATTATCAACGATATTCTAGACTTCTCTAAAATTGAGGCTGGCAAACTTGATATGGAGTCTATAGATTTTCACCTTGAAGATGTATTTGATAATTTAGAAAATCTTGTTGGTTTAAAAGCTGATGAAAAAGGAGTTGAGCTTCGTTTTGAAACAGACCCAAACATGCCAACAGCTTTGGTGGGTGACCCCCTACGCCTTGGACAAATTCTTGTAAACCTTGGTAACAACGCAGTAAAGTTTACTGAAACTGGTGAAATTGTCATTAAAGTTTTAATGAAAGAACGTACTGATAAAGATATAAAGCTACACTTTTTAGTAAAAGATTCTGGAATCGGCATGACCCCAGAACAGCAGGCTAAACTATTTAAATCTTTCTCTCAGGCAGACACTTCAACCACTCGTAAATATGGTGGAACAGGCTTAGGTCTTACAATATCTAAACGCCTTACAGCAATGATGGGTGGTAAAATATGGGTAGAAAGCGAAGCTGGCAAAGGAAGTACTTTCCAATTTACTGCAAATTTAAAAGTCCAAACTAACCCAACAGCACGTTCATCTGCTGGTAGAGACAGCTCAAAAGCAATTAGCAAAGCTAGTGATTCTTTAAAAGGAGCACATGTTTTGTTGGTGGAAGATAACGAAATTAACCAAGAGCTGGCTTTAGAACTTTTGGCTAATGCAGGCATAACAGCAGATGTAGCAAATAATGGCCAAGAAGCTTTAGATAAACTTATGATTAAACCCAACCCTTTTGATGGTGTTTTAATGGACATGCAGATGCCGGTTATGGATGGTTATACTGCGTCTAGAGAGATTCGTAAAAATGCTGAATTTAAAGATTTTCCTATTATAGCCATGACTGCAAATGCTATGGCTGGGGATAGAGAAAAAGTCTTGGCAGCTGGCATGAACGACCATATAGCAAAACCAATTAATGTTCGTGATATGTTTACTACCATGGCAAAATGGATAACACCTGCAAATCCTTTTTCCAAAAATGATGAGGTATTAAGCAGCTCTGAACCACAAGAAGACACCACAACAATACCACGTCTGCCCGGTATTAAAACAGAAGCGGGATTAGCCACTACACAAGGAAATAAAAAGCTTTACCTTCGTTTATTAAAAAAGTTCTCCAAAAGCCAAGCAGAGTTTAAATCAGAATTTATCACCGCTATTGAACAAAACGATTTTGAAACTGCAACACGCATCGCTCATACTTTAAAAGGTGTAGCAGGAAACCTTGGAGCAAGTCTGCTACAAGAGGTAGCAAAAAACCTAGAAGCCTCCTGTAGCCAAAAAGCTGAATTTTCTGTAATTGAAGAAAACCTAACAACAGTAATGGTAGAGTTAACCCCAATTTTAGCTGGCCTTAACAGCTATTTTGCCACTGTTGAACAAAATGCAGGGGAAAATAGTGAGTCTACTTCAAATAATAGACCACTTAAAATGGAACAAATAGAACCTATACTGGAAAAGTTACACATTTTGTTGCAAGATGATGATAGCGAAGCAATAGATTTAGTAGAAAACTTGGAACCCCTTCTAAAAGGCTCAGTGCACGCAGAAGTCGCAGAAAAAATTAGCACTTCAATAGGCAATTATGATTTTGAAGAGGCGCTACATATAGTTGATGAGTTGAGAGATAAATTTGCCAATACATAGCAAAAGGATTATTCAGCTTAATTTGGCATCCGCTAAAAAGGAAAAGTTAAATGATGGTAACATCAACAGATAAACCGACTATTTTAATAGTCGATGATACCCCAGAGAATCTTGATATACTTGGGGGAATTCTGCGTAAAGAATATAAGGTAAAAGCCGCTTTAAATGGAGCAAAAGCTCTACAGATTGCAGAGGGCAATCCACGCCCAGATATGATTTTATTAGATATCATGATGCCAGATATGGACGGTCATGAGGTATGCCGTCGTTTGAAAGCCAACCCAGCTACTGAAAAAATTCCTATTATATTTATAACTGCTAAAGCAGAAGTAGATGACGAACGTAAAGGTTTAGAGCTGGGTGCAGTTGACTATATTACCAAACCTATTAGCCCCCCAATTGTAGATATTAGAGTCCGTACTCATTTGGCTTTATATAACCAACAAAGAGAGTTGGAGAGATTAGTTAAGGAGCGCACAAGCGAACTACTAGAAACCCGCCTTGAAATTATCCGCCGTTTGGGCCGTGCTGCTGAATTTAAAGATAATGAGACTGGGCTACACGTTATTCGTATGAGTCACTACACCCGTTTAATGGTGGAGGCTATGAATATATCTGAGGAGTGGGCCGACCTAGTTTTTCATGCTGCACCAATGCACGATATAGGAAAGATTGGTATACCAGATGCTGTACTTCTAAAACCCGGCAAACTTGATAACGAAGAGTGGAACATAATGCGCCGTCACCCAGAGTATGGCGCTTCTATAATTGGTGACCATGGATCACCTTTGTTGACCATGTCCCAAGAGATATCAATGTCACACCACGAAAAATGGGACGGCACAGGCTACCCAAAAGGTTTAAAAGGTGAAGATATACCACTTTCAGGACGTGTAGTTGCTATTGCTGATGTATTTGATGCTCTAACCTCAGAAAGACCATATAAAAAAGCTTGGACAGTTGAAAAAGCGGTTTCGGTTATACAACAAGATGCTGGAACCCACTTTGACCCAGAGCTAGTACCAATTTTTTTAAAGATTCTGCCGGAAGCCCTTAAAATTAAAAATCAATATGCTGATGATCCTCACTTTAGTCTAGATGAAAGTTCCGGGCTATAAAGTAAATGTACATTAATATTCCATTAAAAAGTTGTTAACATAATATTTTAATTGTAAATATGGTTATAAAATACCCATTTTTATTTTATTTTGGTATATAATGATTACTTAATTGAGTAAATTTTCAGACTTCCTATCTCATTTTATATAGGAGAATGATTTTTTTG
>JADGBW010000015.1 GCA_015231305.1 Magnetococcales bacterium
AATAGCAGACTGAATAATACCAGAATAAAAATCGACATTTGGATAGAGCTTTTTCTCTACAAAATATTCATCTTCAGTTGCAATTCTTTCCAACTCAACAGCCAATTTAAACAGAGGGTTATTCTGTTGGCCAAGTTCAGATAGAACATCATGGCAAGCCTGTTTAAGAACAGTTGCCCGTGGATCATAGTTTTTATAAACCCGGTGTCCAAATCCCATTAAGCGGAAAGGATCGTTAGGATCTTTCGCCCGTTTAATAAAGCTAGGCACGTTGGATACGTCACCAATCTCATGAAGCATTTTTAGAACTGCTTCGTTAGCTCCACCATGAGCAGGCCCCCAAAGTGCGCCAATACCTGCAGAAATAGCAGCAAATGGATTAGCCTGAGAAGAACCAGCTAAACGAACAGTTGAAGTTGAAGCGTTCTGTTCGTGATCGGCATGGAGAATAAAAATTTGATCCATAGCCCGGATAAATACTTCAGGCATTTGGAACTTTTTCGTAGGAACCTTAAACAACATCCGTAAAAAGTTTTCGGTGTAGCCCAGATCATTCTTGGGATAAACAAATGGTTGACCAATTGAATATTTATATGATGCTGCGGCAATAGTTGGAATTTTTGCAATAAGGCGGAATTCAGAAACTTCTCTGTGTCTTGGGTTATGAATATCAAGTGAGTCATGATAAAAAGCAGATAATGCCCCTACCACACCAACCATAATAGCCATTGGGTGAGCATCTCGACGATAACCTTTAAATGAGTTTAGCAACTGTTCATGAACCATAGTATGGTCTGTAACAATTCTTTCATATTCTAAAAATTGCTCTTTATTTGGTAACTCACCTTTAGACAATAAATAACAAACTTCTAAAAATGTGCTTTGTTCAGCTAATTGATCAATTGGGTAGCCCCGATATAGTAAAATACCTTTATCACCATCAATGAATGTTATTTTACTTTGACAAGAAGCTGTTGTTCGAAATCCAGGATCAATGGTAAACAAACCAAGCTGTTTTGATATCTGTGCTATATCAACTACAGGTGGACCATCGGTCCCTTCTAAAATTGGTAGTGTTATTTCTTTACCTGTTCTGCTATCTTTTACTAATAAACTATCTCCAGCCATGGCATTACCTCGTGTTTTGTTCTAGGATATATTGTATAAGAGAAATTAATGGTACCATTTCTCAATGTATAAGAGAAATTGATGATACCATTCTTTAAACTATGTGTGAAGCCTATACTAAAAAACGTGAATGACCTACCTCTTTTTTAAAAATTATTCAGGAGCCTATTGATGTTCAACCGATCAAGCAACCCAATTAAGCGCCGAGTAGACAACTTATCAAAGCATCTTAAACAGGAGAATAAAACTCTATTATTAGGAGCGGTCAAAAGTTTTCGCGACCTAGATAACGTCGCGTATAAAATGGGCATTTTACCTAATACTGATTCATTTACCACTAGGGTAACTTGGTGGCCAATGGTATCTATTTTGGGTACTTACTCTTCAGGAAAATCAACGTTTATCAACTCATTTTTAAAGCAAGATTTGCAGAGAACAGGCAATCAAGCTGTTGATGACAAGTTTACTGTTATCTGTTTTTCTGAGGGTGAAGAGGCAAGAACACTGCCTGGATTAGCCCTTGATGCAGACCCTCGCTTCCCATTTTATAATATCTCCCAAGAGATTGAACGGGTAAGCGCTGGTGAAGGCAAACGTATTGATTCATACTTACAGCTTAAAACCTGCCAGACTGAATTCTTACGTGGAAAAATATTTATCGACTCTCCAGGTTTTGATGCAGACGCTCAAAGAGATGCCACACTAAAAATAACTGATGACATGATGAAACTGTCAGATCTTGTCTTGGTATTTTTTGATGCTAGACATCCAGAACCAGGTGCAATGCGTGATACTCTGGAACATCTTGTAAAAAATACAATTAACCGCTCAGATGCCAATAAGTTCCTATTTATCCTCAATCAAGTTGATTGCACAGTACAAGAGGACAACCTGGAAGATGTTGTTGCAGCTTGGCAACGGGCCCTCTCCCAAGCTGGCTTAACTGCTGGACGTTTCTATCAGATATACAACTTGGATGCGGCTCCCCCAATTAACGATGAATACGTAAGAGAACGTTATGAGGGTAAAAGAACCGAGGATATGGATGAGATTACCGACCGTATCAACAAAGTTGAAGTAGAACGTGCTTACAGAATTATCGGAGTATTAGAGCACACTGCTAAAACTATGGAAGAAGAAGTAGTACCAAGAATTCGGGATCTACTAACCAGATGGCGCAAACAGGTTTTAATATCAGATGCTTTTGTTTTTGGTATTCTAGGTGCAGTTATTGCTAGTCTAATTGTTAAGTTTGACATCGATGTTCTACCATGGCTCGATTATAAACATTGGCTTTCTGCTGATACTCAACTATGGAAAAAGATTGTGGTTGGACTGCTTGCCGCTGGTTCTGCTGGCCTTGCAGGATGGATCCATCACAGCTTGCGCAAAGTTGCTATCAATAAATATAAAAGTGAGATCGACCAACAAATTGATAGTGACGACATTAGAGAATATGTGGGCAATGCTTTTATTTACAACACCAAACCTTGGCGGTCAGTATTTAGCACCAGACCAGCAGGTTGGGGTCCATTCTCAGGTTCTAGACGAGCAATACAAAATGTACTTAAAAAGACCGATGTATTTGTCCAAAGCTTAAATGATAAATATACAAATCCATCAGGAAAAGCAGAACGTCCTGGAAGCATAAAGATTGAAGTTGAGTAGCATTTAATCCTATATTCGGTAGTTGCTACCACATTTATAACTACCGGATAAAGATTAATGGGAGCATATCCTAATGATTAGCCGAATTTTCAGTTTATTCTCTTTTTTTATTGCCATATCCATGGTTACACCAGTCAATGCCGGAGGTTGGCTTGGTGTAACCATTGAACCACCCCGTGGTGTTCAAATTGGCGAGATAATAAAAGGTGGTCCGGCTGATCGTGCTCAGCTTCAAAATGGTGATTTAATCATCACAATTGATAAAAAACCAGTCAACTCTATAATGGCTTTCACTAATGAGATATCTCGCCTTGGAGCTGATAAAGAGGTAGTTTTGGGTATCAAACGCCATGGTAAAGATATCATAGTAAATGTAGTACTTGACGATAGTAACGACCATCTAAGTGTCTCCCAAACTCCTTTTTTTCACAGGCCTTCTAGTGAAAAAAATATAACATCTTTTATGCAACACGCCCCTTTCCCGGCTCCACTTTTTGGCCAAAACTCTAAGCAGCACCCGGTCCAAGCTCCTAAAAAAAGCCCCCCATCATCTTGGCTAGGTATCGCTCCTGGAGTTAATAAAACTGGCGGAGTATTTGTAAAGGCTGTTGCCCCAAACGGTCCAGGTCATAAAGCTGGGCTTAAAGCTGGTGATGTTATTATCTCAATAAATGGTCAGGCTGTTGTATCTCCAGCCTCACTTGTTAAAATAATTGGTAGTTTTAATCCGGATGATATTGTTTTGGTAGCCATATCAAGAAATGGCAAAGCTAAAACATTACAGGTAAAAATGGCCGTCCATCCTCTTCCATAAATACGGATAACAATTGCTTTTTTCTCCTCCCCTAATACAGGGTACTCTTATTCGTCGTTATAAGCGTTTTTTAGCTGATATAGAACTTGATAATGGTCAAGTTGTTATAGCCCACTGTGCCAATACTGGCTCTATGACTGGTTTAGCAGAACCAGGAATGCAAGTTAGACTCTCCCACGCAAACAACCCCAAACGTAAACTTGCTTTTACCTGGGAGATGAGCTTTGCCAACTCAACTTGGGTTGGTATTAATACAGGGTTAACAAACCGCCTTGTAAATGAAGCTCTTGAGGCAAAAAATATACCCCAGTTAACTAAATATGTTAATATTCGCCGAGAGGTAGCTTTTGGCAAAGAGACTCGCCTTGATTTTTTACTAACTGATAACAACGATTCTCGCTGTTATGTAGAGGTAAAAAGCGTTACTTTGCATCGCTATGACCATCTAGCTTTTCCAGATGCTGTCACCAAACGAGGAACTCGCCATCTTCAAACTTTAATGGATGTTGTAGCTGGGGGTGACAGAGCAGTACTATTTTTTTTGGCTCAACGTAGTGATGGTAACTATTTTAAGCCTGCTGCTGATATTGACCCAACATATGCTCAAACGCTAAAAGAGGCATTATCAAGTGGTGTAGAGGTGATGGCTTGGCAGTGTAGAGTCGAAAAAGATAATATTACAGTAAATAATCAACTAGCAATGGAGCTAATGTAGGAGATGATTCATATTAAGAGTGCCGAAGAAATTGCTATAATGCGGGACACATGCCGACTAGCAGCCCAGACTTTGGCTATGATTGAAGAACATGTAAAACCAGGAGTTACTACCCAGCAACTAAACGATATTTGTCATGATTATATTATATCCAATGGTGCAATACCGTCACCTTTGAATTATCGCGGGTTCCCCAAGTCTATATGTACATCAATAAATCATCAAATATGTCATGGCATACCAAGTGAGAGAGTTATACGCGATGGAGATATTATAAATATCGATATCACAACATATTTAAACGGCTTTCATGGTGACACAAGTAAAACTTTTCATGTGGGAACACCAACAGCAAAAGGTGAAAAGGTACGTAAGGTAGCTTTGGAGTGCCTGGAAGCTGGAATAGCAGTTGCTCTACCTGGTATTATGCTAAAAACCATTGGGGCTACCATAGAACGTCTGGCAAAAAAAAACCGGTGCACCGTAGTACGCGAATATTGTGGTCATGGTATAGGGCGAGAGTTTCATGAAGAACCAGCTGTACTACATTATGAAGATTCACGGGACCGAATTATAATTCGTCCTGGTATGGTTTTTACCATTGAGCCGATGATCAACCTTGGTAAACCAGCTATAAAACTCATGAAAGATAACTGGACAGTGGTAACTAAAGACCACTCCCTATCCGCCCAGTTTGAACATACCATTCTTATTACAGAAAATGGCAATGAGGTTTTAACAGATCTTGGTGGTAAAAAAACTGTAATGGATGCTGCCTGAGTATTTCCAAGTTTAAGGTGTTAGCTCTATGCTGCCATCGTTAAATGTAATATTTGAAAGTAAACCTCCTAAATAGTTACCAGATGCATTAAGGTCATAATTATAAGGAATTTTACCAGTGGGGATATGATACCTACTGGTAAAAAATTTAACATTTGAAGGTAGATAGCTTATGGTTGAGTTATATTGAGCAATAAGTTCCGATACTTTATAGCTTTGATTTATAGTACCATCGTTACTGATAATTTGAATTGTTGAGTTATTAGCATCAAACCCTACTGTAGTTCTGTTAATTATATTTACTTTAACCTGCATAATTACATTAACTGAGTCAACATCTATAAAATCTGTTAAACCAGATGTAGCGTACAGTATAAATCTTTGAGCTCGACCATCACCATTTAGTTTAGCGTTAATTTCTTCTAAATTTTTTATATTAAAAATAATTGTAATTATCTCTTCTTCGGAAATATTTGCACCTATTGACTCAATTATTTCATCAATTTTATAAGCAAATCCTCCGGTGAATTGTTGTTCTAATTTACCAAGAATAAGTGTTAACAAATCACTTCTATACAAAGAAAACGAATTGCCAGCCCTAAGTGTAGAGCGAATATTATTAAACAAAACTCTAGAGTTCACTTTAATGCTAGAAGCTGTGTCTGTATCGGGAAGTGAGTTTATATCCAAGCTTGTAGGTATTACAGTGACTGTAAAATCTGCCTCGCCACCCAAACCACCTCTATCAACTCCCTGTACCGTAACCGTAAAAGTGGTTATATAGTCCAAAGCTGCCCTTGCACTTCTGGTTATTTTTAATTTGTTGCCAGAAATTGTAAATAGAGAGCTAGCATCTATATTTCTGTGGGTATTAATTGCAGATTTAACGGTAAATGTAACTTCATCACCGGCATCAGGATCGTTGTGACTTAAACTTCCCAAAACAGTGCCACTAATTTCATTTGTTCTATTAGCCGGGTTGGTTTTGTTTAAGGTTATTACATCTAGTGCCTCGTTTATATCGTTTACATTTATAACGAGTAGTTGGTCAAAGGCATTTAAATCTGAATCTATGGTACGAACAGAAACTGACAGAGTTTCTTTTTGGTTATAATCAACTGTGTTTCCAGCATATATATATAATTTATCATCTGAGATATAAAATAGATCTTGATCTTCTCCCCCAGTAATTGTGTAACTGTGGGTATCAACAATATCTTTATCTGTTGTTGTTAGTACACCAACTAGAACATCGCTGTTTACATTTATATTTTCATCTAAAGAAGATGGAGAGATGTTGATTGCTGTTGGCTTTCGTACAACAGGTTTGTTTATGTCTTTCTTCTGGGCAACTGTTACATCATCAACAGCAACTTGTCCTCTATTAGACGAAGTTTGTCCGCTATTTTGTTGGCTGGCTATTGTAGTGGTAGCATTACGTTGAGTTACTGTTGCACTATTAGAACCAGTTTTACCTGCAACAATAGCTGGGTACTGTTTTGATAATTTTTCAGTCTCACTACGAGCATAGCCTATTGCAGTATTAGCTTGTTTTTCATATTCAAGAGCATTTTTACTAGCTATTATAGCTTGTTGCTGATGTTCAATAGCTTTATTAGCTAACTCTACTGCTGTTTTTAATTCTTCTAAAAATGTTGCTGAGTTGGCAGCCTCTATCATAGAAGCGTTTATTTCATCGACACTCTGCCCAGAAGCATTAGCAATAGCTTGTATAATATCTTCTGATACAGCATCACCTGCAATTTTAGTTACTAGTGCAGCAACAATACCGGAAACCCCATCACCAGCAGCTGATATAACTGCAGCTGCTATATCTGCTGCAACTTTTGCCCTAGCTACTTGGGTAGCAGCACTTGCAACTCCACCTGCAATACTTTCTCCTGCCACTCTAACAACAGCGTATGCAATACTAGCAGCACTGTTAGCACCAGCTATTTGAATTACAGAAGCTGCAACCCCAGCTGCAACTTGAGGACCACCAGCTTGTGTTGCAGAAACAGCTATATCAATTGCATATTTTGTTCCTGCTACATATGTAACAGATGCCGCAACTGCACTTGCTACATCGGGTCCAGCATTTTCAACAACCATAGCAGTAATATCTCCTGCTTGGTCAGCACCTGCAATTTTAGTTACTGCAGCAGCAATATCTCCTGCGTTTTCGGGTTTTGCCTCTTTTGCAACAGCCCCAGCAATTTCGCCAGCATTTTTACCATCAACTGCCTTAGTTATAACAGAAGCTATTAATGCAGCGTCTTGATTATTTGCTACTTTTGTAACAGCTCCAGCAATTCTTGCAGCCATATCTGGAGCCATCAAAACCACCGATGTAGCAATTTGTATTGTTGCTTTTTGTTGTTCAGATTCAGGTAGAGAAACCAATGCAGTTGCTGCAATATTTTCAGCAACGCTTGGATCTGCCTGAGCTGCTGCCCCAGAAATTGTAGCAGCGGCATCTGCATTATCAGTTAAACCAGGAGCTGTAAGTGCACTTGCAATAATATCAGTCGCAATTTCTTGATCTCCTTGAGTCGAAGCACCAACAGCTGAAGCTACAACTGCTGCTACTTCAAACCTATCTTTAGCAACACTTGCTGACCCAGAAATTACCTGTTTTGTGCTCTCTCTTTTGTTTTTCCTATTAGCTGATTTTTTATTTTCTCTATTTTGTTGTAATATTTTTGCAGCATTAGGATGTCTCTTTTTGACTTGTTGAATGAATTTTTTTTGCTCTTCTAACTGTTTGTTAGTAAAAGAGACCGCAGGATCTCCCAACAGACCAAGCTTTGCTGCTGTTCTTAAACTTTTTAAAGCTACGCTAATATCTTTTACTGAAGCAGCATTAACAGCTTTTACAAATGCTAGTGAATTAGCAATAAAAACAAGTTCTTTATTAACTGTTGCTATAGCTTTATTTACTAGGTGTTTTATTTGTAGTGAAGCATTTTTAAATGTTGGTATAAATGAGGCATGTGCCCCTTTTATTTGTTGTTTGTTAATGGGTTCTCTATTTGCCTTAGCATCTTCTAAATATTGCTCTTTTGTTAAAGGGACCAGGGCAGGCATAACAGTGCTGGTTTCGTCTTGAATAAGTGCAATAACATCTACCAACATAGCAGGCACCAACCTTTCTGGATCCATTGGTCTGCTTTTTTCATCTAACACTGCTAAAGACTGGCCAGTAGTTATTTCTTGTTTGCCACCACTGTTGACTGCTTGAGCTTCACCTACAGGAATATCAATAAAATCTGGATTTTTTGCAGTAACAATACCCTCTACAACAGTACCTCTAACTCCAATAGAAACTGTGGGTACGCGGATTAATGTTTTGGGGGTTTTAACTGAAAAACCTGAAGTATAACTAAATGCACCTGCCCCAACAGATATTGTGTTGTTTGTTACGCTTTCTAGCGGGTTAAAAACAAATTCATCAAGTGTAACTTTGGCATCAGCACCAATATTAAATGTTGAGCCATCTCTAAATTTAAGAACAACAGAACTATTTTTACCTGTGGTAATTACCTCACCAGCAAATATTTTTTCATTTGCTTCAAGCTGTTTTTTATCATCAGCACCAATCTGCCCTTCTACTTTATCTAATAAATTAAGCACACGGCCTATATGTATGGGGTCATTTTTTTTTTGTTTTTCATCAGTAGCTACAGCAGGATCTTGCTGTACAGGGGCCGCTAACAAAAAATTTGGCTGGTTAATTATTAGAAGAAGTGGGAAAAAAAACAGCAAAAATACATATGGGTTAAGAGAAGAAAAAATGAAAGCTTTAAATACAGCAATATCTTTACTGCATCTTGACCTTAAAAAACGATCAATGGTTAACATTCTATAGTAAAAGAGTGCTGTTGCATTATTTTACAAGCTCTCAGTTTTCCATATCAGCAGGGTTAAAACTAAAACTAGCTACTAAATGTTTTACCTCTTTCTTTTTTTTCACAGGCTCAACATTCATCTCTATTGTGGTATTTTCTTTTGCTAACATAGCAAAATAGTTGCTTCCACTACTAACATAATTTATAGAAAATGTCCCAGTAACTATACCAACAACTATTGCTGCAACATTCCACCATAGTCTATTTTGCTTTTTTGCTTTTTTAACAGTATTGGGTTCAATTGTGTCGGCAAAGTCTACATCTATTACATGTTCCTTACCATGTTCTTGATCTGCTAAATGAACATGAAAAGTTTGCACAGATTTTGACCCTCTGGCATAAGCAGACATTAAAGCTTTATGAGCTAACAGGTTTATTTTGCGAAGGCATCCACCAGAAATAGTTTGTATTAGTTTAATGGATCCACTATTAAAAATGTCTGGCCCTTTATATCCTGCTATAAAAACACGAAATTTAATATAACTTTCTATCTCATCAAGGGTTAGTGGCTCCAAGGTCAAGCGGTTAATAATTCTATCTTTTAATGGTGATGCTGCTTTTCCATCAAGCTGCTTTTCCATTTGTGGTTGTCCAAAAAGCACCCATTGCAACATCCGTTTTTCATTGTATTCAAGGTTACTCAACATATGAATTTCTTCTAAAACTTTGGCAGAGATATATTGAGTTTCATCTATAATAATAACAACCCGCTTTTGCGATAAATGGGTATTGTAAAGATGTGTAGTTATTGCAATACGTAGATCTTGCAAAGTATGCTTTGCAGAAATATGTAACTGCTGCGCTATAGTTTTTAAAAATTCTAAAGGCGATAATCTTGGATCTTCAACTACTACAGTATCAATTGTTAAAGAGATATTTTTAACCAACAGACGTAACATAGTTGATTTACCAACACCAATTTCACCGACAACAGTGGTCAAACCTTCTTCATTGTGTACTGCATACTCTATAGCCTTAAGAATAACACCGCGCTTACCTTCTTCAAAAAAATGCTCGACATCAGCAGCATTAGGAAAAGGAAAACGGTGCATTTTATAGTGGTTTAAATACATATCCACCTCGCATATTTGATCCGCTCTTATTTGTTAATTTTTCCAACAATAAAGCTAAATAAACATTATTAATTGTATTCATCAGTTAACACCGTCTGGAGCCAATACAATTGTAGGTTCATCGTATTGAGCAAAATAAGTTTGCAAATCATCAATACGATCATTGACATCATCAATCTCAAATTCTACTGGCTGTTTTTTTGCTAACTTTGCTGCTAAAAGATAGTATTTCAATGCCTGTTCAGACTGCTTTAGATGATCAAAACTTATTGCCAAATTATATACAGTATCAGCATGATCACTCTCTAAAATATGGGCCTGCATAAAGGCTTCCTTAGCCTCTGGCCACTGTTGTTTAGATATATATACTGTGCCTAAAATAAAATGGAGATTGAAATTATCTGGCTCAGTGCGGATCATACTTTTTACTTGGGCGACCCTCTTCATAGGATCTCCAACGTCTCTTAAACTAATAAGCCTAGACAATACTTCTTTATCTTTAGGGTTGAGAACTAAAATTCGTTTATATGTCTGCCGAGCAACTTCATATTTATGATTATGAACTGCTATAGAAGCAAGCCCCATAAGAGCCTCACGGCGAAAAATATTTTGCCTTAATACGCTGTTATATATTTCAGCTGACTTAGCTATTTCACCTTGAGAGAATAAGGTATTAGCAGTTTGAATTTTTTGCTTAATAGCTACTGTTTTCAGACGACGCGACTTTTTAATCTTCGATTTTTCCCTCTTAGCAATCAATGCACTGTTATCTTTTTTTTGTGCTTTTTTAACAGGAGGTTGGGATACTCGCTGTACAGAATCTTTTATTAATGTATCCTTAATATTTTCTAAAGTATCTTCAATTTGACCCATCCTGTTTACTAAATCTGATAAACCAGCTAAATCTGGGTTATTAGAGTTAGAGTTAACATCTTTTGGCTCTTTGTTTTCTACATTTTCAACTGGCATCTCGGTTTTTGCAGGAACAATTGGTCGAACTCTAACAGACTCTCTAGCAACAAATGATTTTAAAGGTATTAAATTATTGTTGTTTACTGTCTCAACAACTGCAGCCTCTTCTTCAGAAGAGACAATTTTGGCAAATTGTAAAAAATCCTTACTAAAAAGTACTAAGCCCACAATACCAATTATAGAAAATAGTATCAAAAACCAACCAACAGAGGTGTTCATATGAGAACCACCAGGCCAGCTATGCCTGTTATAATCGGTTTTAATATTTTCTTGAGAGGAGCCATTTAAACCGTTTTTTTCATTATTGCTTAAAGTATCTACAAGAACACTCATAGCTCATTTCCCACTGAAGTTTGTTTTTCCTCTTCTTGTGCAGTACGATTATTTAAAAACGTATTTAGAAGTGTAAGTTCCTTTTTCTCAAGAAGATCTGCATCTGACTTTATTACTGTTGGCCTTAAGAATATCACCAATTCAACATTGGTTACTGAATCTTTTTTGTGTTTAAACAGACTTCCAAAAACAGGAATTTTAGAGATACCAGGAACAGAGTTTTTACTATCATTAATAACACTGGTCATCAAACCACCTATAACCGCTGTCTGACTACTCTGTACACTCAACATAGACTCCATCTCCCGTACTTGGATTTGCGGAATACGGCTAACAATATTTTTGTTTGCCAAGTCAGGGTTGGGGTCTGTAACAAAATCTACTACACGGGTAATGGTTGGCCTAACAATTAAACTTACCTGTCCATTAGGGCTAATTTGCGGTAAAACGCTCATAACTAGACCTACTGGTACTGTTTTAACATTAGAAGTATAAGTAGTAATAAGGGTTGAATTACTCTCTCTCTCATTTTTTTCAACTGTAAAATAAACAAGATTATCAACTACTTTCAGTACTGAAATTTGATTATTAAGGGTAACAAGCTTTGGTGATGATAAAACCCGGACATCGCCAAATTGGTCTAATAATTTCAAGGCAATATTTACGTTATGAAATACCCCAGAAATATTTGCAACTCCTGATATAGGGTCAGAAATATTAAGAGAAGCCACAGGGTCTTCTGTAGTAACAACTGTTGCTAAGGTGGTGGAAGTGTTGTTACCAACTACTGTATTTGTAGTGCTGCGGTTACTACTTACATCTCTAAAAGCTGTCCAATCTATTCCTGCTTCATGAGATTTATCCAACCTTACTTCCAAAATTGTTGCCTCAATACGAACCTGTCTTCTTGCCCCATCCATTAGCTTATCAAGAAATAGTTGTACCTCTTCTTGTTGCCGTGAAGTTGCCCTAACAGTAACAAGACCGCTTTGTGGATTAACAATTACAAGATCTTTTGCAGGTTTTTTATTTTTTGCAGATTTATTTGACTGCGCTAACTCTTGCTCTCTGGCTTGAAAATTCCTTGATAAGGCAATATCATCTTCTAAGTCTGCATTAAAATTTGTGTTATTTTTAGGTTGTTGTTTAACCTCAGATTTTTCAATTATTGAACGTATATTTTTTTCTAGTTGTGACCAAAAATTATTTTCAGAAAGATTATCTACCAATATATTAGACCGCCCTTCTGAAGCTGGCTTACTAGGGGCAGAATCGCCGTCTGATGTTGGAACTCCACTTCCTGAAGATGAAATTTGGCTAGACAACCGCAAGTTGCTACTCATTTTACGGTCAATATTGAGATAATTAATCTGATATGTGTGGATATAGGGAATATCAGGAGTTACCACTAATGTGGGACCATCCATCTCAAAACGAAGATGAGCCATTTTGGCTATTCTTTCCATAACCATTGGCAACGTTTGATCAATAACATTTAAGGTAACAATGCCCGATATATCAGGGCTAATATCTATATTTAGCTTGGCATTTTTAGCAAGGCTGTAAAGAAGCCCCTGTACTGAAAAGTTTTCAACAGCAATGGAGTATAACTCTTCATACGCCCCGTTTGTTACTTTCTCAATTGGCATAACTGGCTTATGAGAATGAGTTACTGGTGGAGGTATAGTGCCTAAAACTTTTTGAGGCGGAATACTATCATTATCTACTGGCTCTATAGTGGCTTTTTTGCCAGAACAACCACTGACAATCAACACAGAGATAACACATAATATTTTAAATAATTTAATCATCATCTATTTTTTAAATTAATTAACCTAATAAAAGGCGTGCCACAAACTAAGCACCATACATATAACAGACTTGTCGGTTGCTTATTGCTTAAACTTAAGAAAATAGGTGATAAATTAGTAACTTATACTTTCATTATTCAACAAATAAACGATAGTCAGAAGTTGTGTATTGTGGAAAATATTGAATTTTTTTAGGCATCATATGTAAAAGCATTTTTCATGAAATTGTAACTATTTTTTAATTGATACTCTTGCTGTTTAAAACCGCCACTTCAAGGCTCAATCTTTTTCATCCAACCATACCATCTGTATGGCTTCCAATACTTTTTCGTTACATCGCGCAGGGTCATCATCAAAACCTGGTAGCTCCATCACCCAATCTCTTAAATCGGTAAAACGCACCGATAAGGGATCAATATCTGGTTTTGAGTCGGCCAATTCTATGCCAATGTCTTGTACATCAATCCACTTCATGGCTTTCTCCTTATTTTTTGTCTACGCTTATGTTTTTTGAATACTCTGGAATGGTTACTTTTAAACCGTCTAGTTTATCTGTCATTATAACTTGACATCCTAAACGGCTGGTTGGTGTTAAGCCGAAAGCTTGATCGAGCATATCTTCTTCTTCATCAGTTGCTTCCTCTAATTTATCATACCACTCTGCATCTACAACTACATGACATGTCGCACAAGCCAAGGAACCTTCACACGCTCCCTCTAAATCTATTTCGTTATCATGGGCAGCTTCCATAACTGAGCTTCCCTCTTCCACTTCAAATGTTTGGTTCATTGGAAGAAATGTAATATTTGGCATAACTATCTATCCTTTATACGAATAATTTAAAAAATATCCGTGTTGTCTAAGAAAAATCATCAACACTATGTCCCATCATCGAGGACTTAACGCCTCTATCCATACGGCGTTGGGCAAAAAATGTAGTATCTCGGTCTAAATCTCTAATAGCCTGATTAATGGCTTCATGATCTTTACCTTGGGTTGTCTCCCATAGCTTTAACATTGCGGCTTTCACCTTTTTCAACTCTTTCTCACTAAGTAGATCTCCATCATGTTTTAAAGCAGCTCCAGATGCAGCAAGCACCCTGTCGGCATCTACCTTGGCCTCGTTAAAAGCACGAGCCATCATATCATCTGCACCATGTGCTATAGCATCACGCAGCATGGTTTCAATTTCCCCATCACTTAGACCATAAGCCGGTTTAACCATTACAGATTGCGAAATTTGGGTTGTTTCTTCATGAGCGGAAACAGTTAATAGCCCATCTGCATCTACCTGAAAAGTAACTCTAATTCGTGCTGCTCCCGCAGTCATAGGAGGTATGCCACGCAACTCAAAACGGGCAAGTGAGCGACACTCAGAGACTAACTCTCGCTCACCCTGCACAACATGTATTGCCATGGCGGTTTGACCATCTTTGAAAGTAGTAAACTCTTGGGCACGGGCTGTGGGTATAGGGCTATTGCGAGGTATAATTTTTTCAACAAGCTCGCCCATGGTCTCTATGCCCAAAGATAGCGGGGTTACATCTAACAACAACATACCATCTCTGCGGTTGCCGGATAATAGATCTGCTTGATGAGCAGCCCCTAACGCCACAACCTGATCTGGGTCTACATCTACCAGAGGCTCCTGTTTAAAAACTTCTGTAACAAATTCTCGTACAGCAGGAACCCTTGTTGAACCACCAACCAAAACCACACCTTGGAGTTTATCTGCACTTAAACCAGCATCTTTCATAGCTCTGCGACATGGCAAACCAGTTGCACGTATCAACTTTTTAATAAGGTCATTAAACTCTACACGGGTTATGGTTCTGTTATAGTTTTCACCATTTGGATTTTCAATATTTACCGAGGTTTCTTCAGATTCTGTCAGTTGCTCTTTAACCCTACGGGCCTCTTGTTTACATATTTGCATAAGAGCGGCAGAAGGATTGTTATCTCCTATCTCTTGGATAAATAGATCAGCCAATTTATGGTCAAAATCATCTCCACCCAAAGAGGAGTTACCGCCAGTAGACATAACCTGAAACACACCCTTAGTCAGCTTGAGAATGGATATGTCAAATGTCCCACCACCAAGATCGTAAATAGCGTACATCCCTTCTCGGCCTTGGTCTAACCCATAAGCTAAGGCAGCTGCGGTTGGCTCGTTAACTAAACGCAAAACCTCTAAACCAGCTAGGCGACCTGCATCTTTGGTAGCTTGGCGTTGAGCATCATCAAAGTATGCTGGAACAGTAATTACAGCACCATGTAGCTCACCCCCCAAAGCCTCTTGGGCACGCTCTTTTAGGCTTTTTAAAATCTGGGCTGCTACGCCAACAGGGGAAATATGTTGCGAACCTACTGCTATCTGTACCATTCCCCCCTCACCTGATTCTAGAGCTAGAGAGCTGTGAGCTATCTCATCGGCAAGGTCTTCTAAACCACGTCCCATTAACCTTTTGGCTGAAGCTACTGTTTTATCAGGGTGGTTTATGGCATATTCAAGGGCTTTTTTACCAGTTATAGGTTCTCTGCCTGGTTCGCTAGAATAATGAACTACTGAAGGGAGAGATAGCGAACCAGCATCATCAGCTATACAAGCAGGCATGCCATCTATATCAACCGCTGCAACTAACGAGTACGTAGTACCAAGATCAATACCAACAACCCTTTTTTGATCTTCTAGACGAATTTCATGAGGTTTTGGGGTTTGACCCGGCTCTGCAATATCCAGCAAGACATCCATAATGATTAAATTTTTCCTAAAAATTTTCCATAAAGTTAAAAAAGTGACTCTTCTCGCTGATCAAGCTCTTCTAAAAAACGGTTATGATAGCGCAACCTATCTACAACTTTTGCAACTGTATCTAGGGTTGCAGATTGTTTTTCTTTAAAATAACCTGCAAATAGAGTGTTTAATTCGCTAATCTCTTTTACACACTTCTGCTCAATATCACCACGCATATTATCCAGTGAATCGCTTGCATCATCCTGGCTTAAATCAAGATCTTCTAAAGCCTCACGCAGTTCCATAACCTCCATTAAAAATTCTGGATCAGAAGGAGTATTGGATTCACTGTTTACAGTGTGACCAAACAATTGCAAAAGATATACAGCTAATGCAAGAGGATCACCCAAAGTACGTAACCCCTCGTTAAGCCGGGTTACGTGTTCCATTGAATAACGTCTCTCAGTGGGGCTTTTGGTTGCAAAGCGATCCGGATGAAACTGCTGTTGTAGCTCTCGATATAGGGTTTCTACCTGCTTATTATCAACATTAAACCCTGGTGTTAGGGAAAAAACACCAAAATAATTCTGGGTAGGATCAGGGGGTTGAATTATATTACAGGTGGGGCAGAAAGGGGCCAATTCTTGAATTGGCCCCCGGCATGACCAGCAAGGTTGAGGTGAAGTTTGAGTTGCCATTAAACCTTAAATGACTCCCCGCAACCACACTCTTCTTTAGTTTTGGGGTTTGTAAATTTAAAACCAGATTTAAACTGCTTGGTTTCAAAGTCCATTTGAGTTCCATCCATGGTTAAAAGTGACTTTTCATCAATAACTAGACGGATACCGTGTTGTTCATATTGATGGTCACCCTCTTCAACTTCATCAGCATATTCAAGTTTATAAGAGAAACCAGAACAGCCAGCAGTTGTAACTCCTAAACGAATTGCAGCATTTGGAGTACCTCTTTTTTCCAACATTCCCTGTACTTTTTCTGCTGCTAATTCAGTAAGTGTTATACCTGAAAATTCAGTTGCCATAATAAAATTCCCCTACTGTTTTTTCTTGTAATCGGTTATAGCTTGTTTGATGGCATCCTCAGCCAAAACTGAACAGTGTATCTTAACAGGGGGTAGTGCTAGCTCTTCAGCAATATCCTTGTTTTTAATTGTTAATGCATCGTCCAAACTTTTACCTTTTATCCACTCTGTAACCAAAGAAGATGAAGCAATAGCAGATCCACAGCCAAAGGTTTTGAATTTGGCATCACTAATAACGCCATCATCTCCTACCTTAATTTGCAGTTTCATAACATCACCACAAGCTGGAGCTCCTACCATACCAGTACCAACATTGTCGTCACTTTTATCAAAACTTCCTACATTCCGTGGATTTTCATAGTGATCTAACACTTTTTCATTATAAGCCATGATTATTTATCCTTTTAATGTTCCCTTTAGTGAGCTGCCCACTCAATTTCATCCAAATTTACGCCCTCTTGGGCCATCTCCCACAATGGGGACATCTCTCTTAGATTATTAACTGCTTTTACAATAGTCTTTACTACAAAATCTACCTCTTCTTCGGTAGAAAAACGCCCAAGTCCAAAACGTATGGAAGTATGGGCCATCTCTTCGTTTACACCTAAAGCACGAAGAACATAAGATGGCTCTAAGGAGGCTGAAGTACAGGCTGAACCTGATGATACAGCAACATCTTTTATTGCCATCATAAGTGATTCACCTTCAACATAGTTAAAGGAAATATTTAAATTACCAGCTAAACGTTGCTCTAAATCTCCATTTAGTTCTACATGGGTTAGCTGCTCCATAATACCATGGCGCATACGCTCTCGCAGTGCAAACACACGTTTATTGTCAGACTCCATATCTTGTTGTGCAATTTCACATGCTGCGCCTAAACCAACAAGCAGTGGTGTTGGCAATGTTCCGGAACGAATGCCACGTTCATGACCACCACCAAACATAACTGGTTTAACACGAACCCTAGGTCGCCGTCTTACATACAGCGCACCAACGCCTTTAGGTGCATAAAATTTATGTCCAGATATAGATAAAAGGTCAATGTTCATGGCATTAACATCAATAGGACATTTGCCAACACCTTGTGCTGCATCTGTATGAAAATAGACCTTACGTTCTTTGCATAATGCGCCAATTTCCGTCAAAGGTTGGATAACCCCAATCTCATTGTTTGCTGCCATTACAGTTACCAATATTGTCTTATCAGTAAAAGCGGCAGCCAAGACATCAAGATCGACTATACCGTTGGTTTGTACAGGTAGATAAGTTACATCAAACCCTTCTGACTCTAAATGACGGCAGGAGTCTAAAACTGCTTTATGCTCCGAAACCAAGGTGATGATATGGTTTCCTCTATCTTTATGAAAATTGGCACTTCCAATAATAGCTATATTATCAGACTCAGTAGCACCAGAGGTAAAGACAATCTCCTTGGGGTCTGCTCCTATTAGATCAGCGACCTGTTTTCTTGCTTTTTTTACGGCTGTGTCTGCTTCCCAACCAAAAGAGTGGGAGCTAGAGGCTGGATTGCCAAATTTTTCAGTAAACCACGGGAGCATTAACTCTAAAACACGAGGATCAACTGGAGTAGTTGCTTGGTTGTCCATATATATTGGTAATTTC
This sequence comes from Magnetococcales bacterium, assembly GCA_015231305.1. Lineage (GTDB taxonomy): Bacteria > Pseudomonadota > Magnetococcia > Magnetococcales > JADFYX01. Next base: position 18,603 of record JADGBW010000015.1, read on the forward strand.
ATAGCGTTATTCTATCCTAACCCTTTAATCTTTATCTTTTAAACTGCCATAGTAAGTGGTGCGCTCATCTGTTGTAGTTTTTTTACTGTCCTGCTAAATACGTTAATAAACTTATCAATATCAGAAGCTTTTGTATCCCACCCCAGGCTTATGCGTACAGCACTGCGCCCTATTGCTCCGTCATAACCCATTGCTGTTAATACATGTGATGCATTGGTGCGACCAGAACCACAAGCCGACCCAGCACTTATAGCAAAACCAGCCATGTCCATATGCATTACCAAAGTTTCTCCATCTAACCCAGCAATTCCAACCGCAGTAGTGTTTACCAACCTTTCTGAACTATTACCAAATATAATTAACTCTGGTACTAATTTAGAGAGCTTCTCCTCTAGTTGGTTCCGTAAACCAAGCATATATTCGCTATAATCTTTTTGCTCCTGCAAAAGCAAATCAGCAGCGACACCAAAACCGACAATTGAAGGTATATTTTCAGTACCAGCTCTGCGACCACGCTCCTGGCTGCCACCAAGTAACAAACCGGGTAGTTTTAGGTGGTTATCTACAATTAAAGCTCCCACCCCTTTAGGTCCACCAAATTTGTGAGCTGATAGAGATATCAAATCGGCTCCAGTTTTGGCTAAAGTAACAGGTAATTTTGCTATACTCTGTACGCTATCGCTATGAAACAAAATATCTTTTTCACTACAAATATTAGCTATTTGCGCTACTGGTTGTACTACTCCAGTTTCGTTGTTGGCATGCATGATTGAAACTAAAAAAGTTTCCGGGGTAATAGCAACCTTAAAAGACTCTAAATCAACTAATCCTTGATCATTTACACCCAACCTAGTTACTTTAACGCCCCTACTCTCTAGCAACTCACAAACTTGTAATACAGAGGGGTGTTCTATGGCACTGGTGATAATGTGACCGTTAAAGTTAAAGCGACTGGCAACCCCCATTAAAGCAAGGTTATTTGCCTCTGTGCCACCACTGGTAAAAATCACCTGGCTCTCATGAACATCAACAAGCCTAGCAACCTTACGCCTGGCTTCATCTAACCCTTTTTGTGCAGTTCGACCTGGAGTGTGTACTGAGGATGGATTGCCTGAAAACTCACAAAAATAAGGAATTATCTGTTCAACAACCTCTTTACGAACTGGTGATGTAGCATTGTGATCTAGGTATATCATTTTTATCAAGCCAATTCAGGAACCTTCTTCGGGTCCATATTAACTCCATTGGCGATGCTCTCCTCCACCAAACCACCCAAATTTACTGATTCTAAATAATTAAAAATATGAACTCCCATATCTGCCCAAAGGTTATGGGTAATACAACTGGTTGTCTGTTTGCAGCCGGACTTTTTTTCCTCATCACATGATGATGCCTCAACTGGCTCATCAACTGCACGAATAATTGATGCAATGCTTATATCTGTTGGCTGTTCAGTTAAAACATATCCACCACCAGGACCACGGATACTACGCACTAAACCATAACGTCTAAGTTTAGCAAATAGTTGCTCTAAGTAAGATAAGGAAATACCCTGGCGTGTTGAAATATCAGCAAGGCTTACTGGTTCACCAGCACTGTAACATGAAAGGTCCAACATGGCGGTAACAGCATAACGACCACGAGTGGTTAATTTCATGACATTTCCTCAATACGTGGCTTGCTTTGAGAATTTGTGTGGAGGGAGGTTGGTGCTTCTAGATGTTTAACATCGTCTGACTGTTCAAGCTCTTTAATACGGTTGTTCATCTGCCGGACCTGATCTAGTAGGCAACCAACTGCTTTAGCGACAGGGTCAGGCATACCACTAGTTTCAGCATAGGATGGAAATTTCGCATCTCTATCTTCAACATTTTTAGGTTTGGAATATATAATACGGCCCGGAATACCAACTACAGTAGAGTTATCAGGGGCATCAGCAACAACAACTGCGTTGGAACCCACAAGCACATTTTTACCGAGCTTTATTGGCCCTAATATCTTGGCTCCAGCTCCTATAACTACATTATCAGCCAATGTTGGGTGACGTTTACCTTTGTTCCAAGTTGTTCCACCTAATGTAACACCATGATAAATAGTTACATTATCACCAATTTCTGTTGTCTCACCTATGACTACTCCCATACCATGGTCAATAAACAGCCCACGGCCTACTTGTGCACCAGGATGAATTTCTATACCAGTTAAAAAGCGAGCTATATGAGAGAATAGCCTAGCGATAACATGAAAATTACATGTCCATAACCAGTGGGAAAAACGATAAGCAATTAAAGCATGCACACCGGGATAACAAAGAAGAACCTCGGTAACGCTCTTAGCAGCAGGATCCCGTTCAAATACCACCTTAATGTCGGCTTTGATGCGGCTAAACATTGGCACTTTCCATTTTAATCAGATCTTAACAATAAATAGCCTTAAATCTATAGGAACAAGTTATGTACAAACCAAGACCCCACAAAGCTATCGACAAACACAATTTCTAATAATTGATAAAATTTGTCAAGTATTAATATCCGATAAATTATGTCAAGTATTATTCTTACCAATTATATACATGGCTATACAACTGAAATAGCAACACAAATGCAGTTTATTTGAATTTTTTCTTTTTCTTTTTTTTCTTGTTTTTTCCAGAGTCTTGCTCCATTGATGCACTGGATTCATCAGGAAAATAGTCAATAGGCAATGGAGTGTGTTGGCTGAGCTTGGAGCCAAGAGCATCAGCAAGCTCTTTTTCCCGTTGCAAAGTTGCTGCAAGCTGCAAACGCAACATAACTAGCTGTGACTCTTTTTGTCCAAGTAAAGTAAAAGCGATACGTAATAGCTCATCTGGTTTAATTGAACGCAGATCATCAACTCCAGCAACCGTCATAAATTTCTCATAACTCTCCAATGTAACCCCAGCCATCCAAGCGGCCTCAGCAACAGAGAGAGAAGGAAGCCCCTCAAACCGCTTTGCATCCACAGCTTCAAATTCTGTTTGATTCATAGTTTTTCTCAAATATATAAAAGGGAAATAATTATTTATTAATAACACAAAAAATAAAATAATGACAATCCACTGCGAAACTAAGATAAAACCCTTTTTAAGATAATTCATAAAGGCTAAACTGAACTATCTTAAACTATCATAAGCATATATATTTGAGGTTTATAAATGTTACTTCTGGAAATATTTAATAATGCAATTTAATACTGTAAAAATTCTGCTGGTTTCATTGCGTGACAACTTTTTAGATTCAGACCGGGTTATGCCTCCAATGGGGGTTATGTCTTTACACTCTCTTATGTTAGACCGTGGTATTGAATCAACAATTGAAATAGATTTTGATTTTGACAATATTGAAAAATATATTTCATATAGCCACATTGGTATCTCTTGCATGACACCTCAGAGGGATCAGGCATATAAAATACTGGATAAAGTTAAAAAAAAGCTGCCTCATATAAAAGTTATTTTGGGCGGTCCCCACGCAAAGTATTATCTTACAGATTGTAGCAAACTTCCTTTTGACCATATTGTCATTGGCAATGGAGAACTTGCACTTCTTGAAATATTAAATAATGGTAAAAATATCTCACGGATTTTGGAAATACCCATATCTGTAGAAGATATGAATCAGTTCCCTATTCCATACCGCAGTCCTGAGTTTATCCAACAATACTGCTTTGATATCCAAGGCATACCCTCAACTACAATTTTAACAGCCAAGGGTTGCCCAATGAAGTGTACGTTTTGTGAAGATGCTAAAAGTAAAGTCTTCATGTATAAAGCAAGCAATATTGGTCAACAAATTGAGCAGGCTAAAGAAGCAGGGTTTCGCGGAATAATGTTTTTTGATGATATTTTTACACTATCAAAAAACAGAGTAAAAGAGCTAACCCAAGAAATTGTTAAACACGATATATACTATCGTTGTTTTGGACATGCCCGCTCTATGACACCTGAGATAGCACAAATGTTAGTTGATTCTGGCTGTATTGAGACAGGCTTTGGGGCTGAATCTGGTTCACAAAAAATTCTCGATTATGTAGAAAAGCGGGTTAGCCTTAAACAGCAGATGGATTATGTCGAAATTTGTAATGAAAGAGGAATAAAAGTAAAAGCTTTTTTAATGCTTGGGTTACCTGGAGAAGACAATAATAGTATCCAAGAAACCCGCAAATTTTTACAGTTTCTTATGAAAAATAGTTTTAAAAATCGTTTTGGCCGTGAAATAACAAACGACTTTGATCTAACGCTTTTCTTCCCTTACAAAGGAACACAAATACGTGACAAAATTGATGGTGGTTACGGTGAGATTGATCTATTTTTATCACAAAATACTGACCTATTAAGTGGCTTTTATAAGGGTACAAATGGCTCTTCTGAATCTGCCGTTATGACCTCATCATTAACAACCCAACAGTTAGAAGAAAGTAGACAAGAGTTGCTAAGTGAATTTAAGCCTATGGTAGTATTATGAATATTTTCCAGACTTTTCTATAACTACCTCAATAAAATTCTCAAACTCTTTTACTGACTCCATATCTTCAAAAATACGGTGTGAGTTAGCCTTTATTTTATCTACAATTGCATTACGCCATTGCCTATCTGTAGCTAGACGATTTGCAAATGAGACATATTCGGATGAATTTTTAGCAATTAAGTCCAGCATATCCATATGTTGATAACATCCTGCTGTTACACGAGATCGCATGTATAACCCTGGTAGCGTGACAACTGGTGCAGCTACTGATAATGCCTCTGATGTTGTCTTACCACCAGAAAAATGGAATGGGTCTAATACAACATCAGCTAGACGAAATAGATCCAAAAATTTATCTTCATCTAACCTTGGTAAAAATAGAATTTGTTCTGATCTATTATTAGCTAAATTTTCCCAACGTTTAAGCAATAATTGTTTAGAATATTTATTATTTCCACCAATAAAAACAACCCAACCACTGGGGTCTTTTGCAAGAATATCCATGATAGCTATATCAAAATCAGGATGAATCTTAAACAAAGATTGGGGGCATAGATAAATATTACCATGTGATGGAAGATTATAATCTTCACGTGTACTACTATTTTCTAGCAGTTTGGGCCGATAATAATAACAAGGAAGCCCCTTAAATAGATAAAGCTGTTCTGTATAATGCTCCTTAGCATCCGATATTTCTAAAACCTCTGATGAAATAAAATAGTCAATATTTTTAATGCCAGTTGTTACAGGATGACCCCATGTAACACATTGCACAGTAGCTAACCTAAAAAATGCCATAAAATAAGTGAAATTACACATTCCAATATCAGGATAGTAGAGCAAATCTAGCTTCTCTTCAGATATTACATTCCTTGCCATTATTAAATTTTTACTAATTGGAACCACTCTATCTGCTAATTTATCAATAGCCCTGGATACATCATCTTGAATATGAGGTGTACGAAAAATTATTAAATTAAACCTATCCCGGTTAAGGTTTTTAAATATTCCAATATTTAAAGCACCAATAGTATGGTTATATAGGTTGGTAGATAAAACTCCCACATTAAGCTTTTTGCCAGCCTTTCCTTTAATGTTTACATATGGTGAAGACCAATTTAAAACCGGAAAGCTGTGCAAATATAACTCATAAAGTTGCTTTTGAAGTGAGCAGTCATTTAAGCCATGGTAAGCAGTTAAAAAGTTAGTAACACCCATCTTTTCATAAGCCACCTCATCACTAGGGGGAGTGGTTATAAGACTATCCATTCCATTTTTCAAACTCTGCCTAAAATTGTTAATCTCATTTTTAGACAAATGAACCTGAGGCTGAGTTAATAAAATCATAATTTCAAGCCATGTTGATGGCTTAATTGCTATGGCTTTTTTATAACTACTAATAGCTTGAGCAAACTTACCTAGCCCTTTTTGGTTATCAGCAAGATTTATATATCCTTCTATATAATCAGGAGAAATAGCTATAGCTTTTTTGAAATAATCAACAGCTTCATCTAAATTGTTCTGTTTTTGCAGAGCCATACCAATATTATTATAGGCAGTGGCAAAATTGGGGTTAATTGCTATAGCTTTATTATAACAAGAAATTGCTACGTTATACTTACCTTGCTCTTGCAGAGTAATGCCAAGATTGCTGTAAGCATTAAAAAAATCAGGCTTTAGTGAAATAGCTTTTTTGTAATTTTCTTCTGCTTTATTTAAATCACCTTGTTCTTGCAGAGTGTTAGCTAAATTAAAATAGGCTTGTGACAAATCAGGTTTAAGGATAATTGCCTTCTGGTAACTTTCAACGGCAGAACCAAGTTTACCCTGCTCTTTTAGGGTATTCCCAAGATTGCTGTAGGCATCAGCATAATCTGGTTTAATCAATATAGCTTTCTGAAAACACAAAATTGCATCGTCTAACATGCCTTGCAACTTTAAAAGGTTACCAAAATTATTGTATGCCTCTACATAGTTAGGATTAATTATTATTGCTTTGTTGTAATTATCACTAGCCTTTGTAAAATTACCTAGTTGCTGAAGAAGTAAACCAATATTATTGTAAACATTAGCATTATTTGACTGTAATAAAGATACTTTTTCATAAAAAGAGAGAGCTTCATCCAGTTCACCTAGGGCATGTAATGCTGCTCCCATATTAAAAAGAGCTTCTACATGGTTTGACTGGATAGCAACAACTTTTTTATAACACTCAACTGCCTTTTCTAGCTTATTTGCAAGATGAAATGCTATCCCCTCTGCTAAAATCTCTTTGACGATCTTGTTATTATCAATATCAATTTTTATTTGGGAGTTACTTACGCCATCTGACATATTTTATTATCCATGATTTATACAGCTTTATTATATTTTATATTTAATTCTATATTGTCATTAAAAATATATTAATCATTAGAAAATTTAGAAATCACATCTAATAATAATTTCTTTCTTATGGGTTTCTTCAAATGCAAATCACAACCAGACAGCATCATTTTTTTTATCTCTTCTTCCATTACATATGCGGTTAAAGCAAGAATAGGAGTTCTTTTCCTTTGCATTTCAACTTCCAACTTACGAATGGCCTTAGTTGCAGAATAACCATCCATTAATGGCATTTGAATATCCATAAATACTAGGTCATATTGGTTTTCTTTAAATTTTTCAACTGCTTCCAAGCCATTAACTGCTGTATCCAATTTGCAAGAACCGTTTTTTAAGTATGCTTTAAACAGAAGTATATTATCTTGTGAGTCCTCAACTAGTAGAATTTTTAGTTTTGAGTCACTATTTATCATTCGAGGTTTTTTGGGTTGTGTATCTTTTATAGGGGCAAACTGGGAGGTTTTGTTTTTATTTTTTAGCTGGGGTAGGTCAACTGTAAATTGAAATTCACTACCTTTTCCCTCCTTAGAGTTAACCTTAATCTCTCCACCCATTAGTTTAATTAGGCGAGCACAAATTGTAAGCCCCAAACCACTGCCACCATATTTGCGAGTGGTTGTGCTATCCCCTTGCGTAAAAACATCAAATATAACCGACTGTTTTTCAGCTGGGATACCAATTCCTGTGTCTGATACTGAAAAAGTTAAACTGTCTTGTTTTTTTATATTGCTTTGAACATAAATAGAAATAACACCTTCAGGAGTAAACTTTACTGAATTTCCCACTAGGTTCATCAACAGTTGCCTTAGCCGGATAGGGTCGCCAATACGTATAGGGTCTACATCTGTGGCAACAATGCCTACTATTTTCAAAAACCTTGATCCGGCTTCTAATTGAAAATTATCAACAACACTTTTTACCATTTCATTGAGATCAATACGGGTTGACTCTAAAATAATTTTACCGCTTTCAACACGACTAAAATCAAGAATATCATCAATTAAATATAATAGAGACTCACCATTTCTCTGTAATACTCCCAAATAATGTTTTTGAGTTTCATCAAGACCACTCTCAGATAACAGCTCTCCCATACCAAGAATTGCATTCATTGGGGTGCGTATTTCATGACTCATTGTAGATAAAAAAGCACTTTTAGCCTCATTTGCTGCTTCAGATCTATCTTTAGCCTTAAGCAACAAAGCCTCTTTTTCACCTATAGAACGGGACATTGTTCGAAGAGTTTTAGCTAATTGTCCAATTTCATCACTGGGACCATCTAGAAATTTGTGGTGTGAATTTAGAAAATTTTCAACAATCTCCTTTTGTTCTTCATCTGTTTTGGTATAACCATGAGCTTTAGCAATAATTTGAGAATATTTGGTTAATATTTCAATTCTACGCAAAACCTTAACCCTAAGCAGAAAAACCATTGCAACAAATAAAATCACAAGGCTAAGCACACCACTCCATATTTTCTCCCATTTATGACCTTCTAACAACCTATTGAAGGTAGAAGTGGAGAGTATTAATTGTACCTGCCCAAGTTTTTTGTTTTTTAATTGGTGCGAATCAGTATATATATCTTTTATAAATATATGGCCTGTATCTAAGGTGTCTGCTTGGTAAGAGGCAACTATTTTTTCGTTGTGAGTAACAGTTATTGATATAATATCTGTAGTTTTCTCTCCTATGTTACTCAGTTCTACCTCCAAAGCTAGGTACTCTTTTATCAATAATCTCTCAATACTAAACATTGAGATAATGTTTGTTATAGCCTTTGCTCGATCTTCAACTAGCCTTTCAAACATACTCTCTTCTTTAGCAATGTCCTGCCAAGTTAAAGCAGCCACCAGAACACTCATTAATATCATTATGGAAGAAATTATTTTTGTGGATAGATTCACTTTTTATCCTTGAACCTAACTTTTTATATAGTGGGTGCAGAATGAATGAAAATCATATCAATTAAAAAGTAACATAAACATATTTTGTTACCAATATATAATTGTATATTCAGACTTATGATTTATTTGTATTATTTAGAAAATAAGGCTTAATGGTGGTTTGATGATGCAGTTAGATTGGACAAGTTTTTCCATATTATATCGAAAAAAATATTCTTAGTGACGGTATTTTTTTGCGTATATACAGCATATAATATTGCTTTTTTTGATTTACCAAATAAATCAAAATTTTATGCCAGTGTATAAAAAATAGCGGCTTAACCTCGTTAAACAGGATTGTAAAACTAACAGGGTATAAGGGGCCTAAGTGCTTTATACTTAAAATTACCAAGTAAAATTTTTAACTGATCTTGAATGTTTGATATTTGCAACTCTTTTGCATGAACCATATATTTATACAACTCATTTGCTTCATTGTTTTTATTTCTTAATTTTTTTAACTCAGACTCTAACTCTAAAACTCTCTTTTTTGACCGCTCAGAATCTATTGCAGCCTGTTTTTTACACACATTTAGAGTATTCAACAATTCAGAGTGTTTGCCATTTATAACATCTAGATATTTTTCAACATTTTGTTGCTCTTCCAACAGTTTGTTTTGAGTCTCAACTAGACTTCTTTTTACCATAGCAAGCTCTTTTGCTAGGTTTGCATTTTGAGTTTTTCTCAGCTGTATCTCTCGCCTAATATCCTTTTGGCTACTATTACTATTACCATTACCATATATGGTACTTGCCCAAGAACTAATATAGTCACCCTGTTGTTTAGAAGAGGTCTGCTCATGGGCAAAACGGGCTATCAATTTTATAGCAATGACATCTCCATTATAAAGAGAATTAAACTCGATATCCTCAAGTTTTTGCCCTTTCCGCTTCATATATTTATATGCTTGTTCAATGGCATTATTGCTCTCATCATAAGATCCTGATGTTGCCATATTTAATATTTTTACAAGGGTTTTATCCATTTTACACCTCTAAAGTACCTTTTTGTCCTTTTCTTTATCTACACAAAGCTAAACATAATAATTTCAAGAAACCATCGTCATTTCCTAAAAGGTGGAAAACAAGAACAGCAACGTTGAACTCTCTAGATTCCCGCCTTCACGGGAATAACGTAATGTTATTTGTAGAGTGTCTGTTTTTGATTTGAAATCATTATACAGTTTGTAAATGAAGCCATAATAACAGCTAAACAAAGAACTCAAGGTTACAATAAAGCAAATATTATGCCGTTATTGAAATCCAGAGGAATTGTCTAGCTAACAATAATGACATATGCAGTAAAACCATAAAGATATTTAATTTTAAGTGGTGATACGTAAGAAAGTTACAAGCAGAATTTATTATTTACAGCACTAAATAATAAAAATACGTCAAGAAACAGACAGCATTAGAGGGTATGAAAATCTCATCTATTAAATAGACGTTTGATAAACCCTGGGTGTAGTTTGGAATCACTATGTTTTTCAGCAGTCACAAAACTTGCTGCCTTATTAATGCCTCGATTTTTGTGCCATCCTATTAGTTTATCACCATCTTTGGAGGCAGCATAAACCTTATTTGGAGTCCAGACTACCCAACGTTTTTTATCTCTATGGGGAAGAAGTGAGAGAAAATGACGACCAGAAGCAGTGCGATACCAGCGGATTACACCATCCTTATGGGCTGCAACTATCACCTTATTATCAAGGCTTATATTTACCCCTTCAATAGGCGTTTCAACTGGGGTTACCCACCTTTTGCGCCCAGAATCATCATAAAGTATTATGTTATCTGATGTACCAATAATAAAAAAACGATTATGACGGGCAATAGCAAGAGAGTTTACCTGCTCACTGTCTCCTAACTTAAGTTTTCGTCTGTTAAATTTTAACTGCCCAATTTTTTTATCCCAACCTGTGACCAAAAAAGAAGTAGATTTAGTTAACGGTTTATACATCTTACCTGCTACCGCCCTACGACTTAGTAGCCTAAGATCACGAACTGAAAATTTTCCTCTACTTTTTCCCAATTTATCATAAGGGAAACCAACTGTACTACCGTCAGCTGATATTAAAAGCTCATTTTGCCAAGCCTCAAAACTAGCAGTTGGCTTGGAACGTCTAAAATGTAAAAAACCATTATTATCAATACCACCTAATACTGGCTTTAAACCGCTATAGAGAATATCACCACTATTTAATACTATAATCTGTGAAATTGGGCTTTTATAAACAGGAAGATCGAGAAACTCCCCCCAACCTGAAATGTTTGCTTGACCACTATTTTTCCAATAGCGAATTAAACTGTTATGCGAGCTTTTATGGTTACCTGCTGCAAATAAAGATTTACCATCTTTTGACCAAGCAACTGTACGAAAATCTCCAACCCCTGCGGTATCATCAGGAAAATAAAGAATTTTTAAATCATGTGCCGAGAAAACTGATACAACAGGGCGATTACTAAAACCAACTGCTATTTTTTCGTTATCAGGAGAGAAAACTGCTGAATATGGTTGATAATTTTCAGCTAGTTTTTTCCTTTTTATTGGCCTAAATCTATTGTCATACAATCTTATATAACCATCTAAACTGGAGGTTACAAGACCACCATTTTGATTAAAATCTACCCATATTGCATCATTCCCATAATCTTTATCACTTCTTAATAAACGACCATCATAAATTTGGAATACACTTAGACCCCCTGTACCTTTCATAACAGCAGCTAAATATTTACCAGAAGGAGATATGGCCATATGTTTAACTTCTGCTGGTAGAGACTTAATACGTAATAAAATATTACCGCTTGCTGTATCAAAAATGTATATACAATATCCCTTAGAAGGTTCCCAAGTTTTGCATGTGTTTCCAGAAGCTGCAATTAACACCCCGTCCGGGGATACAGTTACAGCATTTAATTCTCCTTCTAAACCATGGTCTATTGGAACCCGCATGATTTTTCGCAAACGACCAGAAGGTAGCTGCCAAATTCTAAGGGTTTTATCTTGTGAGCTTGAGACAAAAAAACTGTTAGCACTATCAGTTGCAATACGTAAAATTGGTTCCGTATGCATCTGTGCTTCTAAGCTCAGAATAGGCTTTTTGCTAGGCTCTTCACCATAACTAACATCAGTAAATGATAAAAAAAAGCAGAATATATATATAAATAGCTTAATGGTATTAGGAAAAGAAAATATTTTATACATGGGCTTTTTCGTAGCCTTGTAAGGATAAGAACTATCCTCTACCTAATAAGGTCGTTACGTTTCATAATTTGATATATTTCTCGACTAACCCACGCATCTGTTGCAGCATAAAGAAGTTGAAAGTTTTTTAAGTTTTTAGCCTCCCAGTTAGAGCACTGCGCCCGTTTGGAAATTCTAAAACCAAAAAAACGTGCTGCCATGCTGCGCAGTCCACGGCTTTGAATACTGGCTTTGCTAGCCATATTTCCTACATCAATAAACCCCTCAGGCTCAAAAGGCATTACTGCTTGCAACTGGTCGATATCGTTAACCAAACCAACACCAACCTTAAGAATGTTCTTATTTTTTAATAGACCTGCAATTGGAGAGAGATTTTTTATTCTGTTTAACTGAAATAGAGTTACTTCGTGTTCTCCAGCTAACTGTAAAATACAAGGATTATGGGTCACTCCTTTACGAAAAACTGGTTTGGTTTCAGTATCAAAACCTAAAACAGTCTCTTTTTGTAGACGAGAAACAGCGTCAGCCACAGCTTCTTCTGAGTTTACAAGAGTAATTTTTCCATCCCATTTTCGTATTGGAAGACTATTTATCTGGTCTTTAGACATTTTAGTGCGAAAATCAGACGGTAACTTTGCAACAGGAACACTATTATTTTTTTCTTCCATAATATGTTCGGTGTGTGACAGCTTTGTAGATTGATCCATAATTCACCTACCCTTTGTTGTTTTAGGGTCAGAGGCTTTTTCTACAACATGTTTCAACTCCACACCGTTTTTTAATAATTCTGTAAATTTGTCTACTTTCACAGGAGCACTAAATAGATATCCCTGCATCTCATTACAATTTAAATTTTGCATAATTTCTAGCTGAGCCACTGTCTCAACCCCTTCAACAATTACAGTCTGGTTAAGACTATGAGCCATGGCGATAATAGCATTTACTATGGCTTTATCTCCTTCATCATTTGCTATGGCATTTACAAATGAACGATCAATTTTAAGAGTTTTAAATGGAAAATGACGCAACTGGCTAAGTGATGAATACCCTGTTCCAAAATCGTCTATTGAAAGCTTAACACCCATGTCACCAATACGGTTTAGTATTAATACAGCCTTTTTGACATCATCCATAATTGCGCTTTCAGTTATCTCTAAATCAAGGTATCCAGGATCAATTCCTGTTTCAGCAAGAGATTCCTTAACAACTTTTTCAATATCTTGTCTTTGAAACTGTACTGCAGAAAGGTTAACCCCAACCCGTACAGGAGGTAAGTTCATATCACGCCAAATGGCCACCTGCCTACATGCTGTTCTTATTACCCAATCACCAATTGGTAAAATTAACCCTGTCTCCTCAGCTACCGGAATAAACTCAACAGGAGATATAACTCCCTGTTCAGGGTGAATCCAACGTAACAGAGCCTCAGCACCAATAATTTTTCCAGTTTTAAGATCAATTTGAGGCTGATAGTAGAGATGTAACTGCCCACCTTCAACTGCCTCTCTTAAGCTGCTTTCAAGGGCAAAACGTCGACGTGCTACATCTGCCATTTTATGGGAAAAAAACTGGTAATTATTCCGGCTACCTTGCCGTGCATGTGAGAGAGCTGTTTTGGCGTTATTTAACAACTCTTCAGGATTTCTGCCATCTTGAGGAAAAAGGGTAATTCCTACAGCAGCGGTAACTTCTATAGATTTTCCACCTAACTCTACTGGTTGTGCCAGTGCCTCGTATACCTTTTGTGCTACAAATCCAGAGTTTCGTACTGCTCCTGGTCCTTCATCGATGTCTGATAACAACATACCAAATTCATCTGCTCCAATACGGGCTACAGAGTCACTATCTCGCAGACAATTAGTTAAGCGACCAGCAATTAAACAGAGAAGCTCATCACCAAGCTTTGTACCTAAAGAGTCATTTACTTGATGGAAACGGTCTAGGTCAAGAATCATAACCCCAACCGATTGCTCTTGACGATGGGCATTAGCCACAGCTTGTAGAAGACGGTCTGTAAACACTGGCAGAGTTGCAAGTTTGGTCAAGTTATCTCTTGCAGTAATGGCCTGTCCACCAGCGCGGACTAACTCTAAATGTCCATGTTCTGCCAGCTGACATAGATAATAACGTACGGGACCACTCTTGGGAAGAACGGCACTTACCTTTAAAAAACCTTTAATAATACGGTCGTTTACAAGAGTTTGTTGTATATCACCCTGCCAAAAACCGTCTTGCCATAAACCTTCACGTATAGGATCAAAAAAATCATTAATATTGCCAGTCTTAAGCATTCGGACAACGCTTTTGGATTCTATAGAGTCTTGTCCAAGAGAGGTCATTGTTACAAATGCTTGATTTACACGACAGACAATACCATGCCTATCAACCAGCATAACCCCTTCTAGACTATTTTCTAAAAGAAGGTTTAGCAGTTTTTCATCAAATGATCCTTCATTTTTTACAACCATGAGGTTACCCAATCAACTAAAACAACAATAACAAGAACCCCCCAAAATATATTAACCTACCGATAATGCACCCAACTACCCACGTAAAACAAGCATATTATGACACAACACCTTTGATTGCTGCAATCCGCTGGATTAAAGGTGGGTGAGAATGGTTCAGTATAACGTATAAAGGATGTGGTGTCAGATTAGAAAGTGTATCTACTGATAGTTTTTTTAGTGCAGATATCAATGGTTGCCGATCGGGTATGGTATGTACCGCAAAACTATCAGCTTCAAACTCATTTTTACGTGAGACAAATTTTAATACTGGCCCCAGTAACATATCAAGAGGAGCCAACAAAAAACTAAAAAAAGTTAAACCAGCATATATTGAAATTTGTTCCATCTGAAAAGCTGCAAAAAGCCCTTCCTCAGAAATAAAAACAGACATAAGATAAAACATAACCCCCATATGGATTATACCAAATATGAGCGACTGTATCATATGTCGCTTTTTTTGATGGCCTACTTCATGGGCTAACACAGCTACTAACTCATCTGTTGAATAATCTTTAATCAAGGTATCAAACAAACCTATACGACGGTTTTTACCAAAGCCAGAAAAAAATGCATTGGCTTTTGATGAACGTTTAGAACCATCAACCTCAAATATATCCGCAACAGTAAAACCAACCTTTGTAGTATACTGCAAAATTGCCTGTTTTAATTCACCATCTGCTAAAGGGGTAAAACGGTTGAACAGTGGCATCAGCCAAACTGGCGCAATGTATTGTACCAATAGTAAAAAAGCTGTAGTAGCCCCCCAACAATAGATCCAAGCATCAGAACCCGCATAAGCAAAAAACCAAAGAATAGCACTAAGCATTGGTATACCAAGTACAGCAGCTAACACCAAACCCTTAATACGGTCTAAAATAAATGTCTTGGGAGTAGTTTTGTTAAAGCCATATCTCTCTTCAATAACAAATGTACCATAAATAGAAAATGGCAATGTTAATATATTACCCAATAAAATTAAGATACTTATATAAAGCACACCTGAACCAAGACCACCCCAAGCTAATGATCGTACCCAAACATCTAGCATGTTAAATCCGCCCCACCACCACCAAAGTAGAAGTGCTACTAAATCTGTGGTGGAACCAGCAATCTCCAAACGGTATTTATCACGTGCGTAAGTAAACGATCTTTTGCAGGTTTCACTATCGACAAGGTCTGCAAGCTCTTTGGGTGGAGTCTCTGGCATAGATTGGACATTTAAACGTGTTGCGATAAATTGCAGCATATAACCAGCCAAAAGAGCCACTAATACTATCCATGCGTAACTATTCAATTTTACCTCTTTTTAAATAAACGAAAAAAAAATGCTGAAACTGTAGAACTAACCAAGCTAATTATAAAAAGTGGATGAAAAGATTTAATAAAAATCTCACGATAGGTAGCACTACCTGTAAAAGTATCCCATAAAATTCTGCTCATACGACGATTCAAATTAGGCTGCGACTGTTCTTTAATTACCATAGCAACCATACCACCACTGAAAAGTTTAAATTTTTGATATAACATCGTGATAATAAAAATAAAATTACCAATTATATTATCATAGGCAATGCGTTGACAAACTGGAGCATAATGTTTTTTAAAGTCATCGCTACTTACACCAAAAAACAGAGCTGTAACCACACTTGCTTTTGCAGTTATATAAGCAGCACCAATTCCATCTTTATATAGCCTGGATACTGCACAATCACCAATCATAACAATTCGATCACCATATGGCTTTACAGCTGGGCCTACATTTAGGTTAGGCATGCAGAAACATGCTTGCCCAATATCTATCTCTTTCTCTTTAAAGTGCCAATTTAAAGAGTCCGGCAGACAACTACGAACTTCTTTTGAGTTCATAAACTCTTCTACCAATGTTTTGTTTATACCTTCACCCATTAGGCTGATTGTAACGTATTCTACCTTGGGTATTATTGCCGCAAATTTTAACCCTGGTATATCCAGTAAAAAAATGTGCATGGAGCCTCCTAGGTACTCCTGCACTACAGATTCTCCAAGATATATCTCTGATACAAACCCTTTTTTTACTGGAGGTTTTTCGTAGGAGAACCCAAGAGTTGTGAATTTTTTTAAAATAGATGCATTAACTCCTACAGCACCAATAAGCAGATCATAAGTTTTTGTTTCAGAACTTTTACAATGTATCTGGGGTAAACCATCCTTAAAAAAGATATCATCTACCCGTTTATTGATAACATTAACCCCACGCTTTTTTGCCAAATTCAGCAGATAACCATCAAAACTCTCCCAACTAGAGTCCCCCGCTGACTCCCTGGGACCAGCACCACGATAAACAGTGGCTATACGCAAATCGTCTGATGGAGTGTTAATTGACACTGTCGGTAGAGCGGAAGTATGGAGAATGTAGGACTCAATACCACGTTGAACAACTTGAAGAGGTAAATCAATGCCTTCTGCTGCTAATGTCTGCACAAGGTTTTCAGAAACAACCCCTGCACACATGTTGCAACCTGGAGGGCCAAAACGGTTAAAATCTCTGGGTTCGTAGATATCTACTGTAATATCCCAATCTACACGTTGTGCCATCTCCAACAGGAAAAAACCGGCCATTGCTCCTGCCGGTCCTCCGCCTATAATTCCTATTTTAGCATTGTTAGATAAATTCACGTATATAAATAACTATCACAGTGCAGGTTAAATTGACTTAAGAAAACCAAAGCCCCAGCCTGCCTGTTTAGTAGTGGGCGGTTCAACTGGAGTTTTTTCAACCACCTTCTTTTTCTTCCAATCAGGCCCTGGATCAGCAACTATTACCTGATCTTTACCGCTAGTTTTACATTTAGTTAACGCCTTAAACGCTGCTTTATTTAGGTTTACCGTTTTATCATGTTCTGGATAAATAGCGATACCACAACTAAAGGTTGATACAATATCTACAATACCTGTATCTTTAACGTGCTCGCTATATGACTCTTTAACCTTCTCCATCACCTTGGATGCTGCCATACCGTCGGCCTCATAGAGAAGTACACCAAAACGGTCTTCTGCATAACGGCCAACAATATCATTGTGACGCAAATGTTGTTTTAAAATAGAACCTAGTGATTTAAGAAGAGATTCACCAATTTCTATGCCATGTTTTTCGCAGATATCACCATAGCCATCCATATCTATTATGGCAAAAGCCATGGTCTGCATTAAACGCCTAGCCCTGTTGACTTCTGCATCTAAAAAGAGTGCTAAATCAATATAACTAGAAAACCCAGTAATTTCACAGCAACTCTCATCTTGGTTATAAAAACCACGCATTAAAGTGTGGTCTTGATCATAGATTCGCCGGGCCATACTCTGGATAGTACGAAAAGCCAATGATGGGTCTTGATGTAATTTAGTTATAAAAGCCCGCTCATCGACTTTAAGTACCACACAATCTTTAAGAGCACGGGCCGAAGCAAAACGTGACTTACAAGCAAAGAGTGATATTTCACCAAATACATCACCCTTTTTTTTTATAGTTAACCTATTGGCTCCGAACTCCGTCTCCATGACGATTTCGACTTTGCCTTTTTGCACCACATACATACAGTCGGCACTTTCGCCCTGCTGGAAGATAACCTCTCCCTTTTTGAATTTTGTGCCTAAAGCTCGTGATGATTTTGTCATAAGTTATAGACTATAAAGCCCCAGCGTCTCGCTCGCCAGTACGAATACGCACGACAGTTTCAACTGGAGTAACAAAAATTTTGCCATCACCAATACGCCCTGTACGTGCTGCTTGCACAATTGCTTCTACGGCTCTATCGACTAAGTCATCATCTAGCACCACATCAACTCGAATTTTCGGTAGAAAGTCTACCACATATTCAGCACCGCGATAAAGCTCAGTATGCCCCTTTTGACGACCAAAACCCCGTACTTCAGAAACAGTAATTCCCTGGATGCCAACCTCTGAGAGAGCCTCTTTTACATCGTCTAATTTAAAGGGTTTGATAATCGCTTCAATTTTTTTCATGACCTACATCTCTCCACCAATCAAGTGTGGTGATTGCCAGTTAATATATACTAGAAACCACATATAAAAGTTTTTCATTAAAAATTATTTAACCGGGGTAGCTCCATCAATAAATAGCTTATAATTTAAAGACTCAACCATAGCATCGTACGATGCAGCTATTATATGTTCTGAAACTCCAACTGTACCCCAACGCCTTTCGCCATCCTGCCACTCTATTAAAACCCTTACTCTGGCACTAGTACCAACACCACTGAGAATTCTAACTTTAAAATCTACCAGCTTTACATCGTTTATTGTAGGATAATACCACTCTAAAGCTTGGCATAATGCACCATGAAGTGAATCCACAGGACCAGAGCCTTCCCAAACCAGGTGGACTATCTTTGATGCAACCTCAAGCTTAACAGTGGCTTCTGCTCCTACAACAGGACCATCACCATTACGTTGCCTTCTCTCATCTATAACCCTAAAACCATGGAGCTTAAAAAATTCTGGCACATCTCCCAAGGCTCGTCTAGCCCGCAACTCAAAAGAGGCATCAGCACCATCAAATTGATAACCTCTGCTCTCAAGATCTTTAACATCCGATAATAAAGTCTGCAAACGGCTATCATGACTATCGAGATTTGTAATACCAAACTCACTAAGCTTAGCCAGTAAGTTGCTTTTGCCAGCTTGCTCTGAGACCAACACCCGTTGCCTGTTGCCAACTAATTGAGGGCGGATATGTTCGTAAGTCTCAGAATTTTTCCGTACAGCCGAAACATGTATGCCACCCTTATGGGCAAAAGCCGAATTACCAACAAAAGGTTGGTTTTCACGAGGAGAGCGATTAAGCATCTCATCAACAAAACGGCTTACAGAGGTCAAACTAGTCAACTGCTTGGGCCAAATATCACATTTTTTGCCCATCTTTAAAATTATGTTTGGTATTACAGTGGTTAAGTCAGAATTTCCACATCTCTCACCAACACCATTTATAGTGCCCTGTATATGGGTAGCACCAACTCCAACTGCTGCCAGGGTATTAGCTACCGCTAAACCAGAATCGTTGTGGGTGTGAATACCAATTTCCACACCTAGCTTTAGTGCTTCTTGGGTGCTTTTGGTTACTTCATCCACCAACCTTCCGCCGTTGGTCTCACATAGAACCAAGGCATCTGCACCACCATCACGAGCAGCTAAAAGAGTTTTTATAGCATATTCTGGGTTAGCCCTATGACCATCAAAAAAATGCTCTGCATCATAAAAAACTGTATCTACACGACTTTTAAGATACCTAATAGAGTTATAAATAAGCTCTAGGTTCTCTTCTAATGAGATATTTAGAGCATCGGTAACATGGAGGTCCCAACTTTTACCAAAAATGGTAACAACTCCAGTCTCAGCTTTCAACAAGCCCTGTAGCACCTTATCTTTATCAACCGCAACTCCAGCTCGCTGGGTAGATGAAAAGGCAGAAACACGACTGTTTTTTAAAGAAAGCTTACGAACTTCACGAAAATAAGCATCATCTTTGGGGTTAGCTCCAGGCCATCCACCTTCAATGAAGGGCACACCCAACTCATCCAAACGTCTTGTAATTCTTAGCTTATCTTCAACAGAGAAAAGTATATCTTCGCCCTGAGAACCATCCCTTAAAGTAGTATCATAGATTGTTATAAAATTAGAATCAGCCGCCGACACGATCTCCAACATCCTTATCTAGTTCAAACGCTTGATGTAATGAGCGAACTGCAAGCTCCGTATACTTTTCATCAATTATTACTGAGACCTTGATCTCAGAAGTTGAAATCATTTGGATGTTTATGCCGTCATCAGCCAAAGCTTTAAACATTTTTTGGGCAACACCGGAGTGAGAACGCATGCCAACACCAATTGCAGAGACCTTAGCAATATCAGGGTTGCCTTTAATATTTTTAGCACCAATCTCGTTTGCTGGAGCTTTTAAGGTTTCTATTGCCTGGGCATAATCGCCCTTGGGAACCGTAAAAGTCATGTCTGTCTCACCACTATCAGAGACATTCTGAATAATCATATCGACTATGATGTTAGCATCGGAGAGCACACCAAAAATTGAAGCTGCGACACCAGTTTTATCAGGTAAACCTTGAACAGTGATTTTAGCCTCATCCTTGTTGTAGGCAACTGCCGAAACCATAACCTTTTCCATCGTTTTATCTTCTCCAATCAACATAGTTCCTTCTCCTTCTTCCATTGATGAAAGAACACGAAGAGGAACAGAATATTTTTTAGCAAGCTCAACTGAGCGAGTCTGTAGAACTTTAGCACCTAAAGATGCCATCTCAAGCATCTCATCATAAGATATTTTATCCATCTTACGAGCTTTGGGAACCATACGAGGGTCAGTGGTATAAACACCGTCTACGTCCGTATAGATATCACAACGGTCAGCCTTGAGAGCAGCAGCTAATGCAACAGCTGATGTATCTGACCCACCACGACCAAGTGTGGTAATGTTGCCTTGGCTGTCAATGCCCTGAAACCCAGCAACTATTATTATAGAGCCAGCATCAAGGTCACGTTTAATTTTAAACGCTTCTACCTCTTGTATCCGAGCTTTTGAGTTGACATTATCCGTTAAAAAACGGACCTGCCAGCCAAGATAAGAACGGGCTTTGTAACCCATTGATTCAATAGCTATAGCCAACAAACCTATGGAGACCTGCTCTCCAGCTGATACTACTACATCATATTCACGTTTGTTATAACTATCTGTTATATCTTCTACCAACCCTACAAGCCTATTGGTTTCACCAGACATAGCAGAAACAGCAACCACAACTTGGTTGCCAGCCTTAAATTCAGATATCGCCTTAGCTGCTACATTACGAATTCTATCAACGGTTCCAACAGAGGTTCCGCCAAATTTTTGCACAATCAAACCCACGAAACATATTCCTTACAGACAAATTTATAAATTTTAAAAAAACACCCTGTGACAAACTTATTCTAACTACTTTTTTTTCTTTTTCTTTTTTTTCTTGGTTAGCAGAAAACCAACAAAAAACAGCACTATAACACCTAAAACTGCACCGCCAATCATAGGCATCATTTCACTAGTAGCTTTTTGAGCTTCTGCTGCACCACCACCAGCCTCTTTTAGTCTATTTCTAGCCATAACAAAACCCCCGAAAATTCTAATTTATTCTGAAACTAAATAAAAAAAGACTCTATAACTCAAACCGTTCTGGTGGTCCCATTCCAGGAAGAACATCTGCAACAGTTTCAAGAATTGGCTCAGGATGTCCTCCGCCACTTAACCCTTTAATTCTAGTTAGAGTCATTACAGGATCACCACTTTTTCCTACAATAGCAGCCAATGCTCCATCACCAGTCAGTTGACCAACAGACTTATGGGGAATTGTTGCTATAGCTCCACCGAAAAGTATACCATCATAAGGACCTTTAGCATCCCAACCTTGCTCTAAACCACCAATCAACCACTGTACATTGTCAGCTTGAGTTAACTTTTTACCTTTATCTGCCAACTCTTTATCGGATTCAACTGCAAAGACTTCTGCACCCATTTTAGCTAGCACAGCTGCTTCAAAGCCAGTTCCTGCACCAACAACTAGAACTTTATCACCCTTTTTAACTTCAACAGCTTTGATTAGCTGCGCCGATTGCAACGGCTTTAAACAACGCCGTGAGCCACCCATGGTTACTTGAATATCAGAATAAGCCAGATCTTGATAGTTGGAGTCAATAAAGTTTTCACGAGCAACAGCCATCATACTATCTAATAGTTCTGGTTCGTGAATCTTATTAGGAGCCACTTGGGCCTTAACCATGTTAATCCGAGCCGTATTAAAATCCATGACCATTCCTTAAATATATTTTGTTAACTTCTCAATGCAAGCAATTAAAAAAAACTGACGATGCCATTGATACTTGGAAATACCAACCGTTAAACTAACTCAGTTAGCTATTCTACATCAACGATCAATAACTAACACCCCACTCTTTTTGTACTTGAGCCAACCTTGCATGAGTCCCCATATCAGCCCATTCACCATGTAATGGTAAGCCAAACAGCCTTTTTTCAACCATTTTATCATCAAAAAAACGGTTGAGTGAAAATGGCTGTAAAGGATATTTTAAAAGAGTTTGTGGAGAAAAAATCATTATACCTGTATAGGTATAGCCATCATCTTTGCCCTCAGCTCTTTGTATATTACCACCTTCAGCTTTACATGAAAAATCACTTTTTTTATAATGGGGGTTAGTGGTTAACCCTAACATGGCATCCATCTTTTTGGGGTTATATTTGGTTAAAAGTGGTTGCAAATCCAAACTCCATAAAATATCCCCATTTACCAAAATCGTTGGGCCATCCCCTAATTTATCCAAGGCATTTCGTACCCCTCCACCAGTATTTAAAAGACGGTCTTCATTAGAAAAGAGTACTTTTGCCCCCCATTGGTTCCCACTTCCTACAAAGTCAGTTAATTTATCTGCCAAATGCCAAGTGTTTATGACAATATCTTCTATACCCATTTTTACTAAATTAGATATTGTATGCTCAACAACACTTTTACCTGCCACTTTTATTAGTGGTTTAGGAGTATGGTTGGTTAATGGTTGCAACCTCTCCCCTTTTCCGGCGGCTAAAATCATGGCTTTCATGGAGTATATTTACCAATAAGCTTACTTAAGCCCGATAGTTCAGGATAATCAGCCAAGGTCTCTTTTACATAGGTGAATGTTCTTGGAATATCTTCTAAATAACCATGTTTACCATCTCTAAGAGATAGTCGCCCAAAAATTCCGATGGCTTTTAAATTTCTTTGTAGAGCCATCCAGTCAAAATCTTTTTTAAATTGTTTTTTACTAGGTTGGTAATCTAGCTTTTCTCTTGCTCCATTTAACCATTGGGTGCAAACCTGTTCTCTGAAAGGTCTCTCCCAAGCCACATAGCAATCTCGCATAAGACTGGCTAAGTCATAAGTTATCGGACCCATTACGGCATCTTGAAAGTCAATAACACCAACACGCTTTCCTTTTTGAATGGAACCTTGCCACATTAAGTTTCGGCTGTGATAGTCACGATGCACAAAGCAGGTAGGCATGGCTAACAGATAGTCCATTATTTGTTCAAAAATAGCTTCAAAACTCTTTTTATCTTTTTCACTTATAGATTTTTTACATATCCCTTCAATGTACCAATCAGTAAACAGAGCAAACTCTCTTGTAAGCAGAGCCTTATCGTAGGGGCGAGTGTGTGCTATGCAGGTTCCATCTTTTGGGGTACTCTGCATTGCCAGCAAAACCTCTATAGCCTCTTGGTAGAGGGTCGGGGCAGCAACTCCACTTTGCAGAGCTTTAAGAAAAGTAGTGTCGCCAAAATCATCAATAATTAAATAACCCAAATCTAGGCGGGCTTTTATAATTTTGGGTACAGCAATACCTTGTTTACCTAAAAATGTAGCTATATCCACAAAAGGGGCCGAATCCTCTTTTGCGGGAGGAGCATCCATAAAAATAAACTGCTCATCAGAGGTTTTAACCCTGAAGTAACGACGAAAAGAGGCATCGCCAGAAACCAAAGAAATATCACCATCACTACCAAGCACATCA
Organism: Magnetococcales bacterium; assembly: GCA_015231305.1. Classification (GTDB taxonomy): domain Bacteria; phylum Pseudomonadota; class Magnetococcia; order Magnetococcales; family JADFYX01. Next base: position 42,743 of record JADGBW010000015.1, read on the forward strand.
TTTATAAAAGCAACTGCATTAGAATCAATCTGGATAGCGTTGTCGAAACGCATTAAACACCTCCACACTACGAGGACCAACAGCCCTCATCTCAATAATACGTAAATCTGGATCGTCATCTTGATGTATTAGTTCTAAGGTTAGATGATCAGCGGGAATCCAATCGCCTCCATTTTGCGCCCACTCAACCAAAGCTACTCCGTCAGCTTCTAGATATTCATCAGTTCCTGTTAAACCCAACTCTTCAGGCATGGCTATACGGTATAAATCAAAATGGTAAACTGGCAGCCTACCTTTTGTATAGGTGTTCATAAGTGTGAAAGTTGGGCTGGTTACGTATGGTTCATCACCACC
>JADGBW010000205.1 GCA_015231305.1 Magnetococcales bacterium
GGACATAGCGAGAGGTGAGACTTAATAATATTTGGCCACATTTTAAAAATTAAAAATTAAAAAATATTAAAACGCCAATTATAGAAACTACAGCAAAAAGATTTTTGAAATTATAATAACCAATTTATAAAGGGGGAGACTATAGCTTTACAACCATCAATAATAGTTATACAACCTAGCCATTTATAATGGGTTCACTTAAAAAATCGTACAAAATAAGAAACCATCATTTTTCCCGCGAAGGCGGGAATCTAGGGCAGTAACATTGAACTCTATGGATCCCAACTTACGCAGGAAAGACGTAATATTGGTTGTAGAGTGTCAATTTTTGATTAGAAATCACTATATTTGTTATTTATACAGTTACGTCTAACTTACTAACATGGAACAGTCCGCCAGGTAGCTCATCACCAGACAGCATTTGCGCTTCTTTACTGTGTTCAGAAGCCTTAGCGTCTACTTCAGGAGGTGATAAGCGTGCTGTACGGCTTAAACCTTGTATTTGATCAACTTTACCAGACGACACCACCTTAGATGTGTTAGAAGTTTCTTGGGTGTTTTTAGCTAATTCTCCAACTGCTGATGATGGTATATTCCGCGCAGCATCACCACCAGGAAACATTACAGGGCTTGCAAGATTGCTAACTACAGCTGACATGGCCTAACATACTCCAATTATTAAAATTATTTAACGAAACTTGGTGAAAGCTTCTAATCTTCATTTGTTAAGCACAATAACATTTCAAAACATATTTGTCTCTTAAAATCAGCAGGTGAATTTAAAAAGAGTTGTTCGTTTATATCTTTATAAAACAACACATTATAGTAAGTTAAAACGAAGCAATATCACCCATTAGAACAAAGCAATAACAACACATAAGTATGGCAAGCAAGTAGGCTGTATCCAAGCCATTTAAGAACATCCCATTAGCGACGAAATAATTCAATTTCTATTAATATAGGTGCGGTTTTTACAAACCATGCTTTTCAACCTCATGTTTGTTGGCTTTACGCAGGCTGATGACACTAAAAGCTCCATCATCTCGAACTGTATAAACAAGAACATGCAGGCGGTTTCCAATGTTGCCATAAGCTATAAAACGGTCTTGGCAGTAGTGCTGGCTGTTATCAATCTGAGTATCAGAATTTTCAAAGTCAAACTCAAAAACAGCAACTAAGTCAATATCATACTCATCAATATTTCTTTGCCGTCTCATACTGTCGTATATAATTTTCATGGGTGCAAAGAGTATTTATAAGGCAGTAGTGAGGCAAGAAAAAATATTATTAATTTCAATAAAATATTACAGATAGAACAGTTAGGGTAATAAATTTATAGCAACTATAAAATACAAATAATCTGATTTAGTCATGTACTATGATATATATATAAAATCAGAAAAGACAAAAGCAAAGAGTTGGTTAAACATGGGGAAGTGCGGAAAAGTCAGAAAGTAGAAATATTTGAAAATGTAACCAGTTGAAAAAAAATGGCGTCCCGTAGGAGAATTGAACTCCTGTTACCGGCGTGAAAGGCTCTTGTGGAAGCAATAGCACAGTAGCAATTCTGACTCATAATTTGACAAAAAATGACTAAAACTACTCCAGATCAATATAATTAACTGGTGTTCTAATCATGTCAGAATATGGGGATAAAAAATGATAAGGCAAATAGAACAGATAAGCGAATTTCAAAAGGTAATGCCAGGATTGTTAAAACATATTGATGATTTACGGCTTCAAAAAGGTAAAGAAGTAGAGGCATGGGCAGAATTTTGTTATTTGCCATATAGTGCAACAAGTGTATTAGTTGGACATATTATGGAAACACACCATATCAAACCCGTGAAATTGAGTTATCAGCCTTAGCTAATTGGAGGCCAACACAAGGTATATATAACTTTGATAGCGAGCTTCAAGAAAGTTTAACAAAAACAAGCTTAAAAGGTAATATAACAATAGAATTGTTGTACAGAATGCCTGAATGGTGCGTATATATAGAAACTCCAGGCTATACAGTAAAATTAGGTGAAGATTTTACTGGAATAGTTGGATTTTTTGCATATATCAATAGTGAGCCAACCTCTGTTGATACTGAATTAAAAATTGTTATGGATACAGGCCAAAAGGTATGGATTTGGGGATACCTGTAACAATATCATTACAAGCTGAAGGTACGCTTTATGAAATGGTGTTGAACTCCATCCTTTTAAGAGTAATCCCAGGAAAAGATCCAAACAAATATGATGAACCTGATGTTGAGGCAAAATTTGTTAGCAAAGATATAGGGCCATTAATCTCTATGTTGCTGTATCTATGCTCAGAAAAGTCTGATATCACATCTTACAATCATCAAAAGCCAAAAAAAATAGAACCAAAACTAAAAAAAACCAAAAATGTGCCAAAGTTGCAGTACCCTAAAAAGGTTACATATTGGGAAACAGGGAGTCCCCGAAGTCCTGAGCCGGGAGCCAGCCCCAAGGATGAAGCATAAAACGAAAAGCCCCCTGCGAAGCAGGGTACGTCCTAGTAACACGTAAAGTTAGTACTCGGATGTGGTAAAGTGGTACAGGAATAAACAATAAAGGTCAGATATGAACCTGAATATAGATTGGATATCAGTTCGACAAGACAGACCGTTATTAGGTAGATTGGTGTAGATTTTGGTATACCAGCTGATGTAATCAACTTTCCAACCAAAGTGAGAGTATTTAACCTTACTGAGCTTGAGCCACCATCTTTTTACATTGGTATGGATTCAGAATAAGCAGTTAACCTATAAAAAAATACTTTTTTGGAAGTTAATTGAAAAGTTTTTCAACTAACTTATAAACAGTCGTTGCTCCTTGAAATTTTGGCCAGTCACTGCAAGGTGGAGAATCCCTCAGTTTAGCATTGTGAATAGCATATTTTATGGAATCTATTGTAAATAATTTGCTGTCGATATGTTTACTATAATTTGGAATATGAGCCAATAGTCTTGAGCAACATGTTGATGGTTGAGTGCCTTGGCATCCGTTCTCAAAGTGTAGCAGCAACCAGTACTCAAATTTTGGATTACTAACTGCAAGACCATTAGTTTCAGATTTTTTTGACCATTGGTATAGTGAATTTAACTGGTCATCTGTCCAATTATCTTTGTCAATTACGATCCAAGCTTCATCCCCTTTTTTAAGAGAAGTTTTCTGTAATTCATCTATCATTTTTTTCAGAATTTTATTAGGAGAACTTTTTTTGTTTATTAAACAATTTATTACAAATTCTGGAGCAGACAATTGATTTAATAGTTTAAAATATTGCGGTTCTGTAGTTGATCCTTCAGGAGAAATGATGAAAAGTCGTTTATAATGACTTTTACCTTGACCTTTTCTTGTAAACTTTCGTCTTGCCATTGATTCAACCCTCAGCTTTTTTATCATCAATTTTTGTAGTTAAAGCACCACTTAAAAGCAGACGGGGAATACCACCAATACGACCAGATAAGTAACTCCTACGAATATCTTTATCATTCCTAATGTCACTAAAATCGCTAAAAGAGAATAATTTTGTGGCTCCATTAGTGTCACGTTCAGCAACCCACATTTCATCACGCCGAAATAAATGCTGATCCATCAAAAGTACGTCATGAGTAGTAAAAAGTAATTGAGATCTACTATTATTAGAACAAGACATAAGAAACCCTTCAATAAGTTCTCTTGTTAGTAATGTATGTAGGCTTCTATCTATTTCATCAATAATATAGACTTTCTTGGAATCTGGCTGTACAAGATCTATTATTGCTGGTAGTAATTCCATAACTTGCACTGAACCATCAGATTCTTGTGAAAGGTCAAATTTTATATCCTTTCCGTTGATATCAGTGTGAAAGGTAACCATTCTAGTAACAATCACTTCTCCATCTTGTCGAGATACGAAAAAACGTTCCTGACCAGTTGTGTATAGTAAGATCCCACCTTTTTCAGGTAAATCTTCTTCAAGTTCCAATTTCTGCTCTGGAGTCATTTTGATAGTTTCTAAAGGTATTGTTTCACCACCAATACCTGTGATGCCAGTATCTAAATGAGGTAATATGGTCTTCATAGAAAGATTTAGTGGGTGGTTATCATTGAAAAATTGATCTAGTCCTTGAAATTTACTATCAGGTCTTATTAGTGTTAGGGTATCTTCAAACCAGTCATAAATATTTCTAAAATTAGGTACTTTTTGAGATACAGAGTTGTTTAAAAATAACTGGTTTTCATCTGTACCGTAAAATGCAAAAGCTAAAAATTTATTTTTCTTAATTGTTTTATGAAACTCAATATTTTGATTTTGTCTATCAAAAAGTACCCATTCATTACTACTTGTTATTCTAACTAATTTTTCTTCTATAATTTTTTTTCTATTCACCGAGAATCTGTATTCATAGATAATCTCATTAATCAATATTTCGAAAATAAAGCTTGATGGACGTTCGATAGCTAAAGGGTCTAGCTTGAATATTTCTACAGGTATAGGTGATTTATCAGTTTTAGGGCCTTTTACGATTAACCATTTTGCAAAATCGATGGCTTCGAAGAAATTTGTTTTACCAGAAGCATTTCCACCATACAAAGCTGCAATAGGCAGGATTTTTGTCTGATACTTTTTAATTCTAGGGACTCGTTCTTTGTGTTGAAGTTCTCTGCCACCAACCATAGAAAAAGAGGTTAAATCTCGAAAAGACATCCAATTTTCTACTGAAAAACTAATTAACATCCTCATGCTCCAATATGAAATGAACTGGTAAACGTTCGAAAGTGTAACTTACATACATGCAAAACACTAGCCATTAGGAGAAAAAACCGCGCAAAAGGCAATGAAAAGGATTTCAGCAGTATTTTAATAAATAAAGGCGATTAGCAAGAAGCCAATCGCCTTTTTATTTTGTAGTGGTCTTGTGGATCTGCTCCAACGTAAAACTATCTTAACATACTGGTAATGCAAAAATAATCTACTAACATTATGATAAAATAAGATAAACGCAATAAGATATTGTAACCATTAATAAATGACTTAACAGGTTGAAATATACAGGAAAACATTGTAACTACTTGAATTGTGGTGGTTTTACGAAGTGTACCAAATGAGTTTACGGTACAGTTGTACGGTACACTGTACGGTACAGTGTTTTGGTACACTTTATATCTGTTCAGAAACTTAATAACTCAACTAACATAATCAGAACCATAACATTGCATTAAATGATAAATCAATTCTTGCCATGATGGCTCAATCCATAAATCATGATTTGGATAGTGGATG
>JADGBW010000079.1 GCA_015231305.1 Magnetococcales bacterium
TTTAAAGGGCTAAAACATCTTAAACTGGAAGTTAGCACGTCTGAGAGCTTCATCTACGCTGGAATTGCTGGTGTTATTATTGCCTTCATCGGTAAAGTAATGATCGACCGGGTACAGATGGATGAGACTGCTGATAAAGAGTTCCATTTTGCTAGTGTTGAGAAAGTTTTCACACCAATGATGATCTTCACCGCTTGTGCCATGGCTTTTGCTCACGGTTCAAACGATGTTGCTAACGGAATTGGACCTCTAGCTGCTGTTGTTTCCATCGTGAACTCCGGTGGTGAAGTTACACAAAAATCTGATCTACCAATCTGGATTCTAATTCTTGGTGGTGGTGGTATCGTTCTCGGTCTTGCTACCATGGGTTACAAGGTTATGCAGACAATCGGTACTAAGATCACTGAGCTAACCCCAACACGTGGTTACTGTGCTACTCTAGCTGCTGCTACCACTGTTGTGCTTGCTTCTAAAACTGGCTTGCCAGTGTCAACTACTCACATCGCTGTTGGTGCGGTTATGGGTGTTGGTCTAGCTCGCGGTATTGGTGCACTTGATCTTCGGGTTATTGGTAACATTATTGTGTCCTGGGTTGTTACACTCCCAGCTGCTGGCATCACATCTGCTATTACATTCTTCACTTTGAAGGGTATCTTCGGCGGTGGTTGATAGTTAGTAAAAAGTAAAAAATTAGTACAAAAAACCCCAGGCTAGCCTGGGGTTTTTTTTGTCTGTTTTTTTGAAAGAATATAACTATAAAATTAATAATTAGTTCACAATTGACATGAGGGATAGCTATGAATTTTCGGAATATTTTAACACTAAAAAATAATAAGATTTTGGTCGTCTTTTATGTTTTAGTGTTTTCAATTATTTTTAATGGGTGTTCAAAAATAAATGTGCTCCACGGTAGTAGGTGTATTAAGGGTGATTGTGTAAATGGAGAGGGTGTACTTATAGACAGTAATGGGAAAACTAAATATTCTGGAAGATTCTTAGGTGGGTGGTTTACAAAAGCCTCAGGTGCGACCATAGAAGATGGAAAACCAGATGGTCGCAACTGGAAGTATGTTGGAAATGTTATATATATGGACAGAAAAGAATGGGACACGTTAAGTCAGCAATATACATATCGTTCAATTGAACCTAGCGGATATGGAGTTATTAAACATTATACAGGGTCTGATCTAACTAAAGAATATAAAGGGTATTGGAAGGAAGGAATGAAGCATGGAAAAGGAGTTGAAACTTCTTATTACGGAGGTAAAGTAACGACAAAAAGTGGTGAGTGGTGAGAAGGTGATTTTATATCTTCAAAAGATGAAATGAGACAGTACAACCGAGAAGTTCGTGAATATGAACGTGAAGAAGCACGCAAACGTGCACAAAGACGTGCAGAAAAACAGGCTGAAGAACGAGCTACATGGAACAGAATTAATGAAAAAATTGAACATATGAAACAAGAAAATCAAGATAAAATACAAAGAGAGCAAAGAAGAGAGCTAGACAAAATATTCTCACAAAGCGGTGGGTCTAGATCAAGCAAAAGTAATAAACACTCTTCTGGTAACTCTTCGACATATAAAAAGGCTTGCTATCCACCACTTGGAAAGGTTGGTACATCTTGTATGGGTTTATTAAATGCAGGTGATAGAGCAGGGTATCAAGAGTGTATTAGTGATATTAAAAAAGCAAATATGCAAGAGCACGCACGTTACTGCCAAGCAAATCCAGGATGTTGCAAAAAATCGTCTGGAAAAAAATATAAAGGTATTTCTCGGTAAATATAGAGTACCAAAAAATGTTGAATCTTTAATTGAAGCTATTACAATTAAAAGTGATAAATATTGTTGGAAGAAAGGAATCTCAATTTTGATTGAGTGTGGAGTTTTGAAGCTGAGAAAGAAAATTTATTATGAGAACAAAACCTAGAAACGGTACTTTAAATATACCGTTTCTAGGTTGAAAAATTTATCGTTTAAAAGTTATGCTTTTTTCTTTTTCTTATTTTTTGTGTTTTTTTCCCTTTGGTTTATCTCTTTCCATAGATCTTGAAAATTCTCTGCTTCTGTTGATTCTCTGGCATAGGTAAAAATAGGAGATCTTTTAATGCCCATGGCTTCAATTACGGTAGATTCTGGAATTGTATTCCGTAAAAATATTGGATGCTTTTCATGAACATTTTTAGTAACAATCCGGTGAATTGGTTTGTTAGAATTTACCATGTTGAAAAATGGAATAACCTGTAGCTTTTTTGTTCTACGTTTAACTAAAAATTGCACTAAACGGTTATAAGCCCTAAGAGATAAAGGCGTTGGAATAAGTGGAACTAGTAGTACATCAGATATTCTAAAAACATTTTCAGTAAGAGTCGTTAGCCCTGGAGGGCAGTCTAAGAAAATGTTGTCGTAGCGGTTACGTAATGGGTGAAGTATACGGTGTAAGCCACGGTTTGGTTTAACCTCTTGATGCAGATAGTGGTCCATATTGCGATATGATATATCGGCAGGCAGAAGGTCCAGGTTGGGGTATCCTGTCATTTTTAATAGGCTATCAAACTTGGGCTTTTGCCTTATAAGACCTTTAACCCCACCTTTAACTTTGGGTTTTACACAGAGATAATAACTAGTGCCTCCTTGGGGATCAAGATCCCAAATCATGGAGCGTGCTCCAGTTGAGGCTGAAATATATGCTAAATTAACGGCTGTGGTGGTTTTACCAACACCACCTTTGATGTTATATACTGAATAAATTTTCATAAGACTTCACCTATACATAGATTCATGAACTAGCCAATTACCCTAGTATATTTTATAAATATAGCTAAAACAATATGTTGTAATACCGGGTTAACAGGATGTTATCGTTTAAAAAAGTCCAATTATTTAACTGTGTGTGTAAGTTTTAAGCATGTTAGCTTTATATGTTAACTTTCAATAAATTTCAATGTGTATAAAATGTTTGATAATATATTTTATGCTTTATAAAATATATTTGTAAATCATTTTTGAAAATATAAAGCTACCTACATTCTCTGTATTATTGTTTTAAACTTGTACAAAGTTATAGGAAACCGTAGCAACATAAATAATGATATTAATGGTCTAAAATATCTTGTAAAATCAAAAGCTTATGTTTTGTAAATTTTTTCTGAATTTTTATATTTACAAAATATCGCTTATGACTATAAAGGCTTTGTCAGTTGAAAGAAAGGCGTTAATGTGACTATTATACCCATTGGTAAAAGTTTGCTGATAGCGGATATAAATTGGTGTGTTACATAATCCTAGATTCAGCAGTTGTCGTCACTTACCTTAAGTAAGTTTTAAATTAAGTGAGTATATTATGGGAAATACTGCCTCCTAAAAAGTGGTTGTGGTATTAATACGAATATACTATGCAAACCAATATCTTGCGCTGAGCACGTGATGACAATTGCCGAATCTATAATAATTTCGATTAGGAGAATCGGTTCATGAAAGTTGCCGTAGTATATGCCGAAGCCAAAAAGCAGATGGTTATGAATTTAGACATGGATGAAGGTGGAACAGCAAAACAAGCTGTTGAAATGTCTGGTATTTTGGATAAGTTTGATGGCATTGACCTAGAAAAAAGCAAATTGGGTGTTTGGGGTAAAATTGTTGATGCTGATAGAGTATTGGTTGACGGCGAACGAGTTGAAATTTACCGGCCTGCATTGGGTAAACCAGTTAAAAAGGCACGTCCGGCAAAGCCAGCAGCTAAAGCAGGAGCTTCTACCGGAGCTGCCTCACCTAGTGATAAAGTTGCAGCGATGAAGGCTAAAGTAGCAGCTGCTAAAGCTAAAAAAGCTGCTGGGGCAAGTGGTGAAGCAGCAGAGGCTGGAGCAACTGATGATAAAGCAGCAAAAATAGCAGCCATGAAAGCTAAAGTAGCAGCAGCCAAAGCCAAAAAAGCAGCAGGTATGGCAGGTACAGCTACAACTGATGCTCCAAAAGCCGATGCTCAGGTTGACGATAAGGCAGCAAAAATTGCAGCAGTTAAGGCTAAAGTTGCAGCAGCCAAAGCCAAGAAAGCAGCAGGTGTTGCCGCCAGCGAAGGTGTTAGCAATGCTGCCGAAGAACCGGCCGATGATAAGGCAGCAAAAATAGCAGCTATCAAGGCTAAAGTAGCAGCAGCCAAGGCCAAAAAAGCAGCTGCTCAAACGTAATATTTTTTTTAAGATTTTGTGTTTCTAAATATAAACTACTTATAAAAAGTAGGATCCAGCTTGCTAGCAAACTGTAGAGTGTTCTCAATGTTCGCAAGCAAGCTCGTTTCTATAGTTAGTTGATTAATAATTGACTTTGGGAAGTTATTATTGGAACGGCTATAGTAGGTATAATTCTAGATATAGCAGTTAAAATAATAAAATAAAAACTGCAATGTTTATGATGCTACTAGACATTGCAGTTTTTATTTAACAACCAACTGCTGGTCTCAGTTAACCAGAATTTTCGTTGTGGGATTGGTAGCTTAGTGTCTCGATTTCGGCTGTTATTGGAATATGATGGTGGGCTTTTTTCCGGCTGGCAAATTCAACCTTCAGTGCAAACAGTGCAGGGAGAGTTGGAAATTGCATTAAAGAGGCTTTTTTCTCACCAAATTACCTTAATTGGTGCTGGTCGAACTGATGCCGGTGTTCATGCAACTGCTCAGGTAGCCCACTTTGATACTCCTAAAGATAGACCAGTTAGAGATATTGTTAGGGCTTTGAATGCTTTAACACCTCAAGGGTTAACAGTTTTGGCAGCCCAGCAAGTTGAAGCAACCTTTCATGCCCGTTATTCGGCCTTTTACCGTGAATATAGTTATAAAATTTTTTTACGTCCTGAACCTCCAGCTCTAGAACGTGGCAGAGTATGGCACTATCCTCGGCAGTTGGATATAACACCAATGGAAGCAGCTTGTGCCCACCTAATTGGAACCCATGATTTTTCAGCTTTTCGCGCCTCTACATGTTCTGCACCCAACCCAGTACGAAGTGTATCTGTTTTGCGTTTTGATAAAGATGGCGATATTTTAACCATGACCATAGGTGCAAACGCTTTTTTATATCATATGGTGCGAAATATAATTGGCAGTTTGGTAAAGGTTGGTCTAGGAGATTGGCCTCCTGAATATATAAAAGAGATATTGCAGAGCAGAGATAGAACAAAGGCTGGCCCTATGGCTCCTGCTACTGGTCTGTATCTTACAAAAATAGCTTATCCTAATTAATGAATAGAGATAATAAACTTTCAAGAATAATTATTTGGAGTTTTTTTAATGAAGCGTTTTATAGCTGATTCCATCCAGGTAGTAGATCTTATCTCCTGGCTTTTAACTGCTCTCTTTTTTTGTGGAGCAGCTTATATATTTGATGGTGATATGCTAGCCTCGCTTTGGGGTGCATTGGCTGTGGTTTTTATCATGTTTTTGGTTGGTTCATCCATTGAAATAATGATTGAAACTATGAAAAATACTCCAGGAATAGGAACTCTTACAGGGTTTTTAACCAATGGCCCCGAAGCATTGGTGGTTATCGTTGGCCTGGTAACTGGAGATATCCTTTTTGCTTCATCTACACCTTTGGGTTCTAATTATATGAACCCGATTTTGCTTATTATCGCTGCTCTATTGTTGGGGCGAATTGGCATGGTTTTTAGGGTAGCACCTATTTACTTCTCTATTACAATGCTGGTTACTATCTGCCTTGCGGGTGGGTTCTACCTTATTGAAGCTGACCAATATTGGTTATGGGTTTTAATTTTAATTCCGGTTTCTTCTCTACTGTTTTATAAACGCCCCCCAGAACAAGATGGCGAAGAAGAGCAAGATATAGCAGTTGCTAAATGGTGGTTATGGCCTTCCCTTTTGGTGTTGGTAGCATCAGGTTATTATTTAGACCCAGTGGTTGCTTATGCCTCAGATGCCTCACATGTTCCCAAAGGGGTTATTGGTTTTGTGGTACTATCTATTTTAACTAGCTGGCCGGAGTTTAAATCTGTTTTAGCACTTTTACGTCGAGATCTTGCATTAGCAGCGGTTTTAAATATTGTTGTTAGCAACATAACCAACCTTTGGTTAGCTTCTGGAGGAGTTGTGCTATACTTACTTATGTAAATTATTAACATCACTGATTTGCGTGGGGAGCCTATGTCCCAACAAGAAATTACTCTCAATGAAGCTTTTGATCGTTATATGGCTGAAATAGAGCAAAAGCTTTCACCCCAAAGTATAACCCGTCATGAGCGGTTAGGGCGTACTCTTGCCAAAGGGTTGGGAAGAGATACGACTTTAGCCTCAATAACGCCGTTACTTCTGGACGGATATCGGGAAAAACGTCTCAAGGGTGCTTCTGCTGCCACAGTTGAGAAAGATTTTGTTTTTTTAGCTGATGTGTTTGAGCATGCTATTAATAAATGGCAGCTAGGGTTAGAGGTAAACCCAGTTAATAATTTAGGTAGTACAGCCAGAACCCACAGAAGGGATAGACGGTTGCGTGCTGGAGAACAGGTTAGGCTGCTTGCCGCATGTGATAGGTTGAATAATCCATTTTTAGGGTTAATAGTACGTATTTCTCTTTTAACTGCTTTGAAAAAAAATGAAATTCTTATTTTAAAAAATGAAGATATTGATCTACAAAAACGTATAGTTGTGGTTCCGAAAACCTCAAGCCGAGCAATTCGCATTGTTCCTTTAAGCCGACAAGCGGTAAAGGTTTTTGCAGAAGCTATGAGACAAGAAAACCGCCCTGATAATGTAAAGCTTATCTTTTACGGCGAAGAGGGGCGATATGATACCCGGAGACCCTATGCCATAGACCGAATTTTTCGTCAGGTTTTGCTAACAGCTCGCATGAAATCGTATCGTTTTAGCGACCTACGTTATGAGGCTATTTGCCGTTTTAGAGAGGCTGGTTGCAATGAGTTGGAAATTATCGCCATTGCAGGAACCAGAACCATTAGAGGTCGTCGTCATCCTCAACAAAAAGTTGATGCTTTACTTGCCCGCATGGATGAACTAGATATTGGCATGCTAGATTACGATGAGTCTATCTCAACAAATAAAGCTAAGAAAGTAAAAGATACTAACGATGATACCCTAGCAACAAAAAGAGGTACAAAGCCAGTATCCCGTGGTTCTTTTGGTGTTGCTGTTGGGATAAAAGCCAGATGAGAGGGGCATTAGTTTAATGGCATGGTTTATAGGCGCACTTGTCTGGGGGGTAATAAGTTTAATAATTATAAATGAACATTTTCGTGTTAGTGGAGGCAGTAATTGGCAGGAGATATGGTTTTTATGCTCATTAATTTGGTTTCAGTTTGGTTTTGGTCGGATTATGGTCTCTCTTTTTAGAAAACAAAATAAGTTTTTGCGAGAGCAATTGCTTATTGCTTTACTTCCCCCTGTTGCCCTCTATATTTTGGTTGTACCTTCCATATTTCGTAGCCCTAAATAAATGAAAAATCTACTAGCTGTTGTTGGTCCCACTGCTTCAGGTAAAACCCAGTTGGGGGTTTTGTTGGCCCAAAAGTTAGGAGGAGAGATTATATCTGCTGACTCTCGCCAGGTTTTTTTGCGTATGGATATTGGCACAGGTAAAGATTTAAATGAATACGGGCAAATACCGTATCATATGATAGATATAGTAGAACCGGGAGAAGAGTTTAACCTTTTTGATTATCAGCGACTTGGCTTGCAATGCGTGGAAGATATTCGTAAACGTGGTGCTCTACCAATATTAGTAGGTGGTAGCGGTCTTTACCTAGACTCAATACTAGGTGGATATAGGCTGGTTCCTGTACCGCAAAATCCGCAACTTCGTGAGGAGTTAGCCAGGTTATCAATGGATGCGCTAAAGCAACGCCTTAAAGTTGCAAGGCCCATTCAGCACAATGTTACTGACCAATTAGATAGGGACCGCCTTGTTAGAGCTATAGAAATTGCCGAAGGTGAAAAGCCCCTTCTAGCAAAACTGCCCCCGCCACCAGCTATAGATAGTTATATATTGGGCATTTCTTGGGAACGCGCTGTATTACGTAAGCGCATTACCCAACGTTTAGAGCAACGTTTAAATATGGGTATGATTGAAGAGGTGGAAGGGTTGCTGGCTTCGGGAGTTACAGTTGATAGGTTAATGTTTTATGGCTTGGAATATCGATTTATCTGTCAGATGTTACAGGGGCAGATAAATAGGGAGACTCTTTTTGTTAAGCTAAACCAGGCTATCCACAAATTTGCTAAACGGCAAGATACATGGTTTCGTCGTATGGTAAAAAGAGGAGCCAATATAATCTGGTTGCCGGGAGGTAATGGGTTAGAATCTGCTGCTCTTGATGCGGTAAAAAAAAACTCTTTTGCTACTGGTAAAAAAAATTATTAATGATTGTATAAAGATGTGAGTTTTTAAAGATAACATGGCTAGGGTTGATTGAGCTTTAATGGGTTTTTCTGTTACTCTTAATAATTGCATATTTAAAAAATATGGATGAGTTCTCGCAATGGGGCGAGGAAAAGAGATTAAACTGGATATTTTAAATAATATGCAGATTTAAGGAAAGATTAATGACAAAGTTTGTATTTATCACTGGTGGTGTTGTTTCATCTCTTGGCAAGGGGTTGGCAGCAGCCTCTTTGGGGTGTTTGCTTCAGGCAAGAGGTTATAAAGTTACTATTCAAAAGTTAGACCCTTATATAAATGTTGACCCAGGGACTATGAGCCCTTTTCAACATGGTGAAGTGTTTGTAACCGATGATGGGGCAGAGACTGACCTTGATTTGGGCCACTATGAACGTTTTTTAAATATACCAATGGGTAAGGTTAACAACTTTACCACAGGGCGGATCTACCAACGGGTTATTAAAAAAGAGCGCAGGGGAGATTATCTTGGCTCTACTGTGCAGGTTATCCCGCACATTACAGATGCTATAAAGCAGGCTATACACAGTGTGGCTGGTGATGTGCAGATTGCCATTATTGAGGTTGGTGGTACTGTTGGTGATATTGAGTCGCTACCATTTTTAGAAGCTATCCGGCAGATGCGTAACGATCTAGGCCGAGAACGTACCCTGTTTATCCATTTAACCCTTGTACCATATATACCCACCGCAGGTGAGCTTAAAACCAAACCCACGCAACACTCTGTTAAAGAGCTACTGGCAATTGGTATTCAACCAGACCTGTTAATTTTGCGAACAGATCGTGAGGTTCCCTCAGGTTTGCGGAAAAAAATTGCTCAATTTTGTAACGTATCCCTAGATTCTGTCATAGCTTGTCAAGATCAAGATAGTATTTACCGTGTTCCATTTGCTCTATATCTGGAGGGTCTATCAAGAAAGGTATTGATACAGCTAAACCTACAAGGGGCAGAGCCTCGGATGGAAGATTGGGAATATGTTCTAGATAAAACTATTAACCCCACCCATAAAGTGACTATTGCAATTGTTGGAAAATATATGGAGCTAAAAGAGGCTTATAAATCTCTAAATGAAGCTCTTTCACATGGTGGTATTGCTAATGACTCTAAGGTTCTTGTTCGATGGGTTGATGCTGAAACCCTCATAAAAGAAGACCCAGAAGCCTCATTGAGCGGAGTTGATGGTATTTTGGTTCCTGGTGGTTTTGGTGAACGGGGAACCGAAGGTAAAATTATTGCTATTCGGCATGCTAGAGAGTCTAAAATACCATATTTTGGAATATGCTTAGGTATGCAGATGGCAGTGGTTGAATTTGCCCGTAATGTTGCTAACATTACCGATGCTTGCTCTTCTGAGTTTGACACTCATGGTGAAAATCCTGTTATTGCGCTCATGACAGAATGGATGGATGGTGATCAACTGCAAAAAAGAGATGTAAATGCTGACATGGGTGGAACTATGCGTTTGGGAGCTTATGATTGTTTGCTGGTAGAAGGTAGCCAGACTGCAAATGCATATGGTGAGTTGGAGATTTCAGAACGCCACCGCCACCGTTATGAGTTTAATAACAACTATCGTCAACAATTAATTGATGCTGGTCTATTGATAACCGGAACCAGCCCTGATGGGGAGTTGGTTGAGGTGGTAGAGCTAGCGGACCACCCATTTTTTGTTGCTTGTCAATTTCATCCAGAGTTTAAATCACGTCCTCGCACACCACATCCTCTCTTTTCAAGCTTTATCAAGGCATCAATGTTATACAGAGGAGGTCAAGTGTGACCGTTCTTCCCATAGGCTCTGCTAAAACTGTACATCGTAAGGTGATGGTTAAAGATGTCTGCTTTAGCAACCCAGCACCATTAGCTATAATTGCCGGACCTTGTGTTATAGAGGGTTTAAGGTATGAACAAGGGTTAGATTTTGCTTTAAAAACAGCGGAAACATTAAAAAAAATCTGTTTTGATGTTGACTTGCCCTTGGTATATAAATCTTCTTTTGATAAAGCCAACCGCACCTCACCCAAAAGCTATAGAGGGCCGGGTTTGGATGTTGGTTTAAAAATTTTGCAAAAGGTAAAAACAGAGCTTGAGCTGCCAATTGTAACTGATGTTCACGAAGTAGGTCAGGTTAAGGCCGTAGCTGAGGTGGCAGACCTTATGCAAACCCCTGCTTTTCTCTGTCGGCAGACAGATTTTATACAGGCTGTTGCTGCTGCTGGTAAGCCGGTAAATATAAAAAAAGGGCAGTTTTTAGCCCCACAAGATATGGCCAAAGTAGCACAAAAAGCTCAACAAACTGGTAATGATTCTGTTATGTTATGTGACAGAGGTTATGCTTTTGGTTATGGCAATCTAATTGTTGATATGCGGGGTTTGGTTGTAATGAGTGATACTGGGTTTCCAGTTATCTTCGATGCCACCCATTCGGTACAACAACCAGGTGGGCTTGGTGAAAGCTCTGGTGGGGAGCGGCAATTTGTCGCACCTCTAGCAAGAGCTGCGGTATCAGTTGGGGTAGCTGGGCTGTTTTTAGAGACCCATGCAGATCCTGATAATGCACCATGTGATGGTCCCAATATGTTAGCATTCGAGCAGTTGCCAGAAATTCTTTCCATGTTAAAACGGCTGGATGAGGTGCGAAAGGAGTAAGAGATGAAACATACCCCCCTGCATAGTGTGCATGTAGCTAGTGGAGCTAAAATGGTAGATTTTTTTGGCTGGGATATGCCTCTTCACTATGGTTCTCAACTGCAAGAACATAATTTAGTTCGCAGTGGTTGCGGTATGTTTGATGTCTCTCATATGGGGGTTGTGGATCTTTATGGCGAAGGTAGCCAGGCTCTTTTACAAAGAATATTAGCCTGTGATGTAGCTCGTATACCAGTTGTAGCACCGGGCCAACCCGGTAAAGGTTCTTATGGGTTAATGCTCACAGAAAGAGGCAATATAGCGGATGATCTTATTGTCTACCGCCTTGAAGATAATCTTTTTACTCTTGTGGTAAATGCTGCAACCAGAAAAAAAGATGTAGCTTGGATTCGCGCACATGCCCCTGCACTGGGAGTTGAAGTACGTGAGCAGAAAGATTTTGCAATAATAGCTGTTCAAGGTCCCAAGGCTCATGAAAGTTTGGGCCACTCCATATCTTCTAATTTAGTAAAAAAAGTCCAAGCTTTAAAGCCATTTAATATTATTGTTGAAGGTGGTTTTCGCATTGCCCGAAGTGGATACACTGGTGAAGATGGTTTTGAATTTATTATACCCAAAGACAAAGCTATACGGGTATGGAATGGGTTGGTTATGGCTGGAGCGTCTCCTGTGGGTTTGGGAGCAAGAGATACATTACGTTTAGAGGCTGGTTTAAACCTCTACGGCAAAGATATGGATGAAAAACACAACCCTTTAGAGTCTGGGGTTGCTTGGACTATAAATTGGGAACCAGCCAGCCGAGATTTTATAGGTCGTCAAGCTTTGGAGATTTTGCGCAATAAAACTGATAACAAAAAACGTGTAGGTCTTGTTTTACAGGGCAGGGGTGTTTTGCGCGATAAGCAGAATGTTATGCAAAATGGTGTAAAAGTTGGCGAAATAACCAGTGGTGGTTTCTCTCCCACCCTAAAAAAAGGCATCGCTTTAGCTCGGGTTAAAGGCAACATAGAGCTGGGTTGCGAGTGTCAAGTAGAAGTAAGGGGTAAGCATATGCCAGTTAAAGTAGTGCGAGCTGCTTTTGTAAAAAAAGGTCAGCCGGTTTAATTGAGTTATTAAATGGCTTTTAATAACAACCATACACAATAAAAATAACAAGTCACTCACGAAAAATGTGATAACCCGTTATAGTAAAAATTTGTGAAGTTACCTACATAATAAATGCTTGTAAGAAAAAGTGATGTTGCATTGAATATTGTTGTTACTTAGAGCTATGTACATATTATGTGACAACACAGTGAGTAGCTGGCAGATGACTTTACCAAGCTAAATAATTCTTAAAAAAAGCTATTAATAAAGTAGAGGCAGATTGTATATGGAACCTCTAAAATATCCGGGTAAAATATTTTCAATAAATTATAAATAATAACAGGATGTTGTAATAATGCCTTTTATTCCCCATACAGCCCAAGATGTTGACGATATGTTGGCAGAAGTTGGCGTTGCAAGTTTGGATGATCTTTTTTGTGAGATTCCTGCTAATTTACGTTGTGAAGCACCAAAACTATTACCAGCATTAAACGAGATGGAAGTCTCCCGTTTAATGGCCCAACGTTCTGCCCAAGATGGAGGAATGTTGGCTTTTTTAGGGGCTGGAGCCTACGAGCACCATATACCTTCAGCAGTTTGGGAGATAACAACAAGGGGTGAATACTACTCTGCCTACACCCCATATCAAGCAGAAGCAAGCCAAGGAACCCTGCAAGTTATTTATGAATATCAAAGTATGATAGCTGGTTTAACTGCTATGGAGGTATCAAATGCATCTCTTTATGATGGTGCTAGTGGTGCTGCAGAGGCTGTTTTAATGGCGGTGCGTTGTAGCCGTAAAAAAACAGCTTGTATTGCTATTCCATCTACTGTTAACCCCCGTACAATTGCTACTATTCGTACCCTAATTTCTCAACAGGGAGTTGAATTAATAGAGATACCATGTTCAGACCAAGACGGCCGTATTGAGGCTTCAACTCTTACTAAATATAACGATAAAGATATAACTGCTCTGCTTATTCCCCAGCCAAACTATTATGGTTTACTTGAGGATGTTGATAAGCTTACCGATTGGGCGCATGGTGTGGGAGCGTTAGTTGTTGGGATAGTTAACCCCTTAGCATTAGGAATTTTAAAGCCGCCGGGGGAGTGGGGCAGTGAAGGTGCTGATATTGCTTGTGGTGAAGGGCAGCCACTAGGTATACCCTTGAGTTCTGGTGGTCCCTATTTTGGCTTTTTGGCATGTAAGAAAAAATGGTTAAGACAGCTACCAGGAAGAATTGTCGGACGCACACAAGATAAAAAAGGTAAGTCAGGTTTTGTTTTGACTATGCAAGCCAGAGAACAGCATATTCGCCGCTCCAAGGCAACATCTAACATATGCACAAACCAGGGCTTAATGACCGTTGCTGCAACTATATATATGGCTATTGTTGGGCCAACTGGTTTAGCTAATGTGGCTTTAGCATGTCATGATAATAGCCGTAAACTATTAGAAAAACTAACTGCAATTCCTGGTGTAGAACGTTGTTATGATGGTCATTTTTTTCATGAGTTTGTCATCAAGTTAAATGTTGATGTATCTGCGGTTTTAAAAGAGCTATTAGATGTGGGGATTGTGGGTGGCTTGGCCTTGGCTGATAACCGAATGTTGGTTTGTGTAACTGAGACTAAAACCCAGGATGATATAGATAAATATGGAGATGTCCTAGCAGATATTATGCAAAGGAGCAGCTCATGAGAAACAATAGAATAATATTTGAAGATAGTAAGCCTGGGCGCAAGAACTCTCATCAAGCTCCTTCTCCTACAGTAGATTGTGATCTGCCACAAAATTTTTTACGTGCTACACCACCACCTTTACCGGAGGTATCAGAGCTTGAAGTGGTGCGCCATTATACTTTGTTATCCCAGAAAAATTATTCAGTAGACACCCAGTTTTATCCTTTGGGGTCTTGCACTATGAAATATAATCCACGGGCCTGTAATACCCTTGCTATGTTGCCTGGCTTTTTGTCTCGGCATCCATTAGAACCATCCCAAACAGGGCAGGGGGTGCTAAAATCTCTTTATGAGTTACAAGAGATGTTGGCAGAGATATCTGGTATGGATGCTGTTTCTTTATCGCCTATGGCAGGGGCGCAAGGGGAGTTTGCCGGTGTTGCTATGATAAAAGCTTATCATCAGCAACAAGGTGATGTTAACCGGGTTGAAATGTTGGTTCCTGATGCTGCACACGGAACCAACCCGGCAACGGCTTCTTTATGTGGGTTTAAGGTAAGAGAGATTGCCACAGATGAAAATGGAGACCTAGATTTAACCAGCTTAAAAGCAGCAGTGGGGCCACATACCGCAGGTTTAATGTTGACCAACCCATCTACTCTTGGGGTGTTTGAGAGACAAGTAGAAGAGGTTATAAATATTGTTCATACAGCAGGTGGTCTACTATATTATGATGGGGCAAACTTAAATGCCATAACAGGTCGTACTCGTCCTGGCGATATGGGGTTTGATGCTATACATATTAATGTTCACAAAACTTTTTCTACCCCCCATGGTGGAGGTGGTCCTGGGGCGGGTCCGGTGGGTGTCTCTGCAAGGTTAAAACCCTTTTTACCCACCCCAATTGTAGCTTGTGACAACTCACAAAAAAATAAAAAGTACTATTGGTTACAAAGTAAAGATTGCCCTCAGAGTATAGGTCAACTATCAGCATTTATGGGTAATATTGGTGTGCTATTAAGGGCTTACGTATATTTAAGAATGTTGGGTGGCCCAGGTATGCGCCGGGTTGCTGATTATGCCACCTTGAATGCCAACTATCTCTTAGCTAAACTGTCCGCCGCCGGATTTACTGTGGCCTTTCCTAATAGGATGGCAAGCCACGAGTTTATCTTAACCCTAAAACCAGAAGCAGATAACTACAACGTAACGGCTTTGGATTTTGCTAAGCGACTTTTGGACTATGGATTTTATGCTCCTACAATCTATTTTCCTATGTTAGTACCGGAATGCATGTTGATTGAACCTACAGAGACGGAGTCTAAGGGAGAGTTAGACCGATTTGTAGATGCTATGGTGGCTATTCGTAACGAAGCAATTGAGAACCCAAGATTGGTTAAAGATTCTCCCCATGATATACCTCTACCTGGTGCTGGGGTAGGGCGTTTGGATGAGACTCAAGCTGCTCGTAAACCCGATTTAATATGGAATAAGGAATAAAAAATTATATGAACACGATTATCAGTATTCATGCCCGTGAGATTTTAGACTCCAGAGGTAACCCCACAATAGAGGTTGATGTGGTTGCAGAAGGTGGTGCTGTCGGTCGGGCTGCTGTTCCTTCTGGAGCTTCTACAGGAATTAGAGAAGCTTTAGAACTAAGAGATGGCGATAAAAAACGCTATTTAGGTAAAGGTGTAGTAAAAGCGGTAAATGCGGTTAATGGTGAGATTGCCGAAGCTATAATTGGTATGGATGTCACCGAACAGCGGGCAATTGATGCGCAAATGATTAAACTAGACGGCACAGAAGGTAAGTCACGCTTAGGAGCCAATGCTATTTTAGGTGTCTCTTTAGCAGTTGCCAAAGCCGGGGCAGAAACCACAGGTCAGCCTCTGTATCGTTATCTTGGTGGGGTTAATGCCCACCGTATGCCTACCCCCATGATGAACATAATAAATGGGGGTGCTCATGCAGATAATAACGTGGATATTCAAGAGTTTATGATTATGCCTGTTTCTGCTACCTCAATTGCAGAGGCAGTACGTATGGGAGCAGAGGTTTTTCATCATCTAAAAAAAGTTTTACAGAAAAAAGGTTTAAATACTGCCGTTGGTGATGAGGGCGGTTTTGCGCCAAACCTTGCATCTAATGAGGATGCCCTGAAGGTCATTTTAGAAGCTGTCGAGATTTCTGGCTATAAAGCAGGTGAAGATATTTTACTGGCACTAGATTGTGCCTCTTCAGAGTTTTACGATAAAGAGAAGGGTGTGTATAACCTAGCAGGTGAAGGCCGGGTTATGAGTGCTGATGAGCTGGTAGAGTATTATAAGGGGTTGTGTGACCGTTATCCTATTATCTCCATAGAAGATGGCTTTGATGAGGGTGATTGGGAAGGGTGGAAAAAGCTAACTGATGCCTTAGGAACTAAAATACAGTTGGTGGGGGACGATCTATTTGTAACCAACCCAGCTATTTTAGCTCGTGGAATAAAAGAAGGGGTTGCTAATTCCATTTTAATAAAAGTAAACCAAATAGGCACATTGACTGAAACATTAGACGCTATAGAGCTTGCTCAACGCAATGGCTACACAACAGTAATATCACACCGTTCTGGTGAGACAGAAGATTACACCATTGCTGATATTGCAGTAGCTACAAATGCAGGGCAAATTAAGACAGGTTCTTTAAATCGCTCCGATAGAATCGCAAAATATAATCAGCTAATCCGTATTGAAGAGAGCCTATTTGAAGTTGCTAAATATGCCGGAAAAGATGCCTTTTCTACTCTTTTTAACGAAAGCTAGAATATAATTTTTAAGTAGTAAGTTAATTTTTTTCCCCTGGAAAACTAAGGTTTCCCAGGGGTTTTTTATTGTTTAGTCATTTGCAAAATCAATATGTTAATTATATATGTGGAAGGCAGCATATATAAATATCGTAATATTATGATGTTCTAATGATTATTGATATTTATTTTTGATAGTTTATATTGCTAAATATATTAGTTAATAAGTTAATGCGGTTATAAAATTTTTTTTATGCAAAGCTGTGGGGATATGTATGCTTAGAAATTTACGACCAGATGAAATTGGTGAGATGGTTAAAATTGGCGTTGTTGCCAAACGTTTAGACATCTCTATCAGAACTATTCATATGTATGAGAGAGAGGGGCTGTTTATCTCATACAAAAATAGAGCGGGAACCCGTTATTTTTCTGAACGTGATATAGAGTGGTTAGTAGAAATACGAAGAATGATTAAATCCAGCATTAGCATTGCCGGAATTCGCACACTGTTATCTCTCATTCCATGTTGGGAGAAAATGAAGTGCGGCTATGTTGAAAAACAGGACTGTCCGGCTATTACAGAGCATGACTCCCCTTGTTGGGCCAACAAAGGGAATAAATGTGACTCTACTAGCGATGAGTGTCGAAAGTGTGAAGTTTATGACATGCGCTTTTGTGTTGGCATGTTAAAAAGTGCTGTTGATATCAAATTAAAGCAGGCAAGTGCTTTAAGTGCTTTACCACCAACAGCTCAAACTCCTACTAATCAAGCAAGCTTATAGTTGGTTTTATAGGGTAATTATGAGTAGTGTAGATCTATTTCCCAACCAGCCCTCCATTACTCTTTATGATCCTCTTGCGGAGTTATTGGGGGCTGGTGATGGAAAGTTTACCTATACATTTGCCGATGCTGTAAAGCTATCTGGCCATGCTTGTCCCACAGTTGCTGGGGCATTTTTACTGGTTAAGGTAGCCTTGGATAATCTCTACCCTGGTGAAGAAATACCCCAAAGAGGTGGTATTAATGTAGAGATTGCTGGCGGTCCTTCTGAAGGAGTAAACGGCCCTTTAAGCCAAGTGTACACACTTTTAACTGGAGCTTCTGGGAAGCAGGGTTTTCATGGTTTGGCAGGTCAGTTTGTCCGTAGGGATCTCCTGAAATTCAGTGTTAATGGTGCTGGTATGGTTACTTTTACTCGCCAAGATAGTGGAGCAAAGGTTAGTTTGACCTATTCTCCCGCTGCTATTCCTCCTAAAACTAACTTAAGCTCTATGATGGGTGAGATATTATCAGGATCAGCTTCCAAAGATACCAAACAAAAGTTTGCTACTGGTTGGCGACAACGTGTTTTAGAAATTTTGGCTGATGAAGGTAAAAGTACCGTTCAAGTTTTTTAAGCAAAATATACCTAT
>JADGBW010000080.1 GCA_015231305.1 Magnetococcales bacterium
TAGCGCAGATTTTAAAACAGTTAAACCTTAAACCAACTCCTGGTGCTGTGATTCTCTCTGACTATGGTAAAGGTGTGTTAAGTGAAGAGATTTGCCAAGCTATAATTGAAACTGCTAACAAGATGAAAATACCTGTTTTGGTTGATCCAAAAGGTGTGAATTATAAAAAATATCGTGGTGCAACCACCCTCACCCCAAACCGTAAAGAGTTAGCAACTGCACTCCCCTATCCTATTGAGGATCTGCCAGGACTGTTGAGTGCAGGAGAAAAAATGTGTGAAGATCTAAACCTGGACTTTCTCACTGTTACTCTTAGTGAACAAGGTATAGCTCTGCTGGATAACAAGTCTGGCCCCAAGCGTATACCTGCTGTTACCCGTGAAGTATATGATGTATCTGGTGCAGGTGATACTGTGGTTAGTACATTTGCTGCGGGTTTAGCTGTGGGGTTAGATAAGATGGATGCCCTGCATTTAGCAAACCTTGCTGCCGGAGTTGTTGTTGGTAAAGTTGGTACTACACCAATTAACCAACTAGACTTAATTGCTGCCCTATCTTCTGAGGAGGCTATGGGGCAATCTGCAAAAATATGTTCACTGCAAACTGCTATTGTTCAAGTTGAAGCCTGGCAGAAAGCAGGTGAAAAAATTGTCTTTACCAACGGCTGTTTTGACCTTCTTCATACCGGGCATGTAACATATATGGAGGATGCTAGAAACCTTGGCACAAAGTTGATTATCGGCCTTAATACCGATAATTCAGTGCGAAAATTAAAAGGACCATCTCGACCTATCATCCACGAAAAAGACAGAGCCAGGGTACTTGCAGCAATGGCTTCTGTTGATATGGTTATTCTGTTTGATGAAGATACACCAATGACCCTTATTAATGCAGTCAGGCCAGACTTTTTAGCAAAAGGGGCCGACTATACCGAAGAGACCGTTGTTGGTGCTACCCAAGTAAAATCATGGGGAGGCCAGATAGCCTTGATCCCCCTTGTTGAAGGACATAGCAGTAGCCGTATTATGGATAACATCAAAACCCCAAAGGAATAATTAAATATGTATATCGTTACCGGCGGAGCTGGATTTATTGGTGCAAATATTGTCGCAGGTCTAAACCAACGTGGTGAGAAGAATATTCTCATTGTTGACAACATGACCAAGGGAGAGAAGTTTCTCAACCTACGTGATCTTGAATATGCCGATTTTATGGATAAAACAGAATTTAGAGAAAGCCTGCAAACTGGTCTCTTTAAAGATAAAAGTATAGATGCAATCTTTCATGAAGGGGCCTGCTCTGACACTATGGAATATAATGGTAAATATATGATGGATAATAATTTTACCTATTCTAAAGAGCTTTTTCACTTTGCCATTGGTAAAAAATCTCCTTTTGTCTATGCATCCAGTGCTGCAACTTATGGAGACAGCACTGTTTTTGTTGAGCATCCAGACAATGAAAACCCCTTAAATGTATATGGCTATTCCAAACTATTTTTTGACCAATACGTCGCCCGTTTTCTGCCTCAAATAAAATCTACCGTAGCTGGTTTGCGGTATTTTAATGTTTATGGCCCCCGTGAAGAACATAAAGGACGTATGGCATCCATGGTCTATCAACTCCACGATCAAATCCGCAAAACTGAAGAAGCCAAACTATTTTGTGGATCTGGTGGTTATGAGGATGGCGCACAACGTCGTGACTTTATCCATGTTAGTGATGTTGTAGATGTTAATCTATTTTTGGCAGACTCCCCTACCCCCATTCACGGTGCATTTAATGTAGGCACAGGTAAAAGCAGAAGCTTTAACGCCATTGCTAAAACCCTGTTTAAAATTTTAGGCAAAGGCAAACTAACCTATAGGCCAATGCCTGAGGTGCTAATAGAGAAATATCAAAACTTTACCGAAGCTGATATTACCAAACTAAGAAATGCTGGTTATGATAAGCCCTTTAAAACATTAGAAGAGGGAATAACTACCTTTGTGGCTGATCAAGAACGGCGTGGCATGGTATAAAAATGTGCAAAGAGAGTGCTGAGCCTATACAATCAGGAGACCCCAATACCTTGGCGATATTAGTGGTTGGACCCTCCTGGGTTGGTGATATGGTTATGGCCCAAACACTTTTTAAACTGTTAAAAGAACGAGAGCCAAACACCCCAATTGATGTTTTAGCACCAGCCTGGAGCAGCCAGCTATTAGACCGTATGCCGGAGGTGCGCTGTGCAATACCTAACCCACTAGGTCATGGTCAGTTAGGGCTTGCCTCTCGTTTTAAGCTGGGGCGGTCATTAGTAGGCAGGTATAAACAGGCCATAGTTCTGCCCAACTCTTTAAAGTCTGCTCTTATACCGTTTCATGCTAAAACTCCCTTAAGAACCGGGTTTATAGGTGAGATGCGCTGGGGGCTGCTTAACGATGCCCGCCCCCTAGATAAAAAAAAACTACCAAAAACTACTGACCGTTTTATTGCACTAGGACTTACTCGCAATGAAGCAATGCCGGCTACTCTGCCGACTCCCAGTTTTACCTCATCACCAAAAAATGCCAAAGAACTTCTGCAACATCTTTCTGTTCCTAACAATAACCAGCCGAATCTAGTTCTGTGCCCAGGGGCAGAGTACGGCCCTGCCAAACAGTGGCCCCAACACCATTTTAGCACAGTGGCTAAGCAACAAGGGGCAAACGGTTGGAATATACTGGTAATAGGATCAGACAAAGAACATGAGTTATGTGAAAATATAGCAACTCATGCAGGAGACAACGGCTACAACCTCTCTTCTCGCACCACATTAGCCCAAATGGTAGATATTCTCTCAATAGCAGACGGGGTTATTTGTAATGATTCTGGCCCCATGCATGTTGCAGCAGCCTTGGGTGTGCCAGTAGTGGCAATTTATGGCTCTTCAGACCCCAAACACACACCACCTGTTGGCCCAAAAGCCCATGCTATATCTCTTAACCTGCCTTGCGCACCATGTTTTAGAAGAGAGTGTCACAAAGAAAATCTGCGCTGCTTAGAAGATATTTCTCCAGAAATTGTATTGCAAAAGCTTGTAGAAGCCAGAAAATGACCAACCCTAACTCTCACCCAAATACCGTTTTATTACTTAAAACCTCATCGTTGGGAGATATAATCCACACCCTACCAGCTATAACTGATGCTAAAAAACAGCTTGGGGATATTAAATTTCATTGGGTGGTAGAAGAAAATTTTGCAGAAATACCCACTTGGCATCCAGCAGTTGAAAAAGTTATTTCCTTTGTGTGGCGGAGAGTTCGCAAAAATCTGTTTGCAAAAAGCAATAGAGATGAATTGCAGCAATTTTATAGCTCATTAAGAGAAAACCGTTACCACAAAATAATCGATAATCAAGGTCTATTAAAAAGTGCCATACCTGCCAGCTTAGCCCATGGCCCAGTTTGGGGGCTAGATTACAAATCAGCCAGAGAACCCATAGCCAGCCTATTTTATAACCATAAAATGGCAATGGATAAGGCTATTCACGCAATAACAAAAAACCGCATGATATTTGCCCAGGCATTAAATTATTCCCTACCTCAGACCCCTGTTGATTATGGAGTTAAACTAAAACCAGCAGATATGAGCAGTTTAGGTGTTGGAAGTGGAAAAAATTATTATGTCTTTCTCCACAGCACCACCTGGGCCAGCAAACATTGGCCAGAAGAGTATTGGTTTGAGCTATGTAAAATAGCTGGAGAAACTTCTGACATTATGCTGCCATGGGGAAACAACCAAGAAAAAGAGCGAGCAACACGTCTTGTAAAAGCTGCTCCTAAAAGGTGTCATGTTACCCCAAAACTAACATTAACCCAGCTAGCTTCTCTACTAGCCAACTCCAAAGGGGTAGTAAGTGTTGATACTGGCCCTGCCCATTTAGCAGCTGCTGTTGGCAGCCCAACAATATGTTTATATGGCCCAACAGATCCGGCAAAAATTGGCACAACCGCCCAAAACCATAAACATCTCACAGGTAGTTGTGATTTAGCACCCTGTAAAAAACGTAACTGCCCCCTACCAAAAACAGACAAACCCCAACCAGCCTGTTTTCAAGTTATCACCCCAAAAAAGGTATTTGAGCGGTTAAGAGCTGTGGAGCTTAATACCAATCTTGAAGTAAATTAAAGATTCGCAAGCAGGCTCACTAATACAGGTAACACCATGATAATGCATGAGCTATAACCAGGAAATTGAATAGTATTTTTTGTTGGGATATTTATTAGGTTTTGGTGTAAGTTGTCGATGTTGAAGGCTGTTTCTTCTTGTAGAAGATATAGACATAAAATCCAGGCAGGCTTGCTGTCATCTGAAAAATACGATTGATGAAAAATACAGTGCCGAAAGCTGTTGCAGTCTGTACAGGTTGCAACCAGTGACACATTTGGTCGAATGCTGCCTCACCTACCCCTAAACCACCAGGTGATATAGGAAGAATATTTGCCACCCATGCTAATGGAGCAGCTACAAAAAAGCTCTGTACCGGTATAGTCATCATATCTAGGCTCATGGCTATCCAAATTAAAGAAACAACCTGAAACCCCTGAGCTAAAACAGACAATAGCAGTGCCAAGAATAGCTGGCCTTTAGCCCTAACAAAATGTCTTACTGAGTCTATAACAGTATTAAATAGATGCCAAATGCGTCCTGGACGAGGTGTATCTATGTAGTTTCGCAGCCAAGGTATACGTGGTAACAATATTAACAGAACAACAAGCAACAAAGGCCCCCCGACTACAATGACAGTAATAACAAAAAACATGAATTTAAGGGGAGTAACTGCCATTACCGTTGAAAAAGCAATGAGTATACCTAAAAGGCTAAGCACAAGAAGGGCATATAAACCGACAAACCTATCAGCAAAAACAGTTAATATAGTTGCCCCTTTGCGGTCTGGTACTGCTTGGGCAGCATACCCCATACGCATGGCATCACCGCCAACAGCACCTGGAACAAGCATGTTAAAGCAGACGCAGAGGTAGGTCATGCTATGAACCCAAGAAAAAGGTAATACTACCTTTTGACTTCTAAGGAGAACATGCCAACGTAAAGCAGAAAAGAAGAAGGTAATAAAGTTGCATACCAATGCTACAACAATTATCTCAAAACTAATGGCTCCATTTATAAACAGAGTTAAATCTAGCTTTCCCTGACTTAGCAGAAACCAGACAACTCCTACAGCCACCATTAGCTTAAGTAACGTCCACCCCCAGCGCGCCGAACCTCCACTCATATCCAAATTTGCCTTATTTTTATATATACTATTTAAGTGTCTTTATATAAGCCAAAACATCTTCTCGGTTAGACGCGCTCTCAATTCCGGAAAATGCTGTTGGGTGTTTTGAGTTTTGTTTACCCATGTTTGTTCTGGGTATAAACTGCATAGGGTTAGCGATAAACATTTCTAAATGTTTATCATCCCAAATAAAAGAACCTTTCTCTAGTTTAGCTAAAAAAGCCTCGCTATATGGAAAACCAGACGATCCCGCCGGACGGTTATATACTCCCCAAAGATACGGGCCCCGCTCATGTTTTTTTTCTGATGTTAAATCGTGGCAAACACCACATGAGTTATCAACCAGCCGTTTACCAATTTCAAGGTTAGGCTGGCTTCTATACCAAAATCCTACAATCAATAAGATAAAAGACACACCTATGATACCATACAGAAGAATATGCTTTATCTGCATCGAAAAAACCTCCACTTACAAACTAAACACCAGCAATTTATAAAATTAAATCCTACTACTATATTTCTAAACTAAGTAGTTAATGGTACGTATGTAACTTTAACTTTCTTATCTAAAATATTGCAGCAATATTGAGTATGCCACATATATTGAGGATAACCCAAGTGACACTTACCCCTACCCCATATATTTTTTACCAATTTGAACATAACTCTTGCGTTTTGCGGTAATTCTCAGGGGTGTCGATAACTGCATGGGCAGCCGAAAGGCTTTTATTCATCTGCCTTACCAGCCCTTTTGCAACTTTTTTTACCTGGGCAGCAATTTTTTTCTGCGCTCTTCGTGGCCTTTTTGAACTTATCTGCTGTATTGAAGAGACTCTTTTTGCCAGCTCATGTTTGATCCACCGATAATAGCTTTTTCCTTTAGTGTTCATTATATGAACATGTTGAGCCTCATGTTTAAAAATAACACCATATTCACAACTACCAGGGCGATAATGTTTATCAATTAATACTGCCGTTTTTTTAAAACCATATTCCAACTCTACACCTTGCAAACTTACACATGATTTTCTCGAACTTTTAGAACTTCTTACAGAAAAAGTACTTAAAACCTTTATATAGAGTCCACTTTGTGTCAAACCAAGAGTCATGGAACCATCTTTACGACGACCGCTTTTTCTTGATAATCGCCTTTGGGAGACTTGATTGTTAACTGTTGGAGATGCTTTAACAAACCTTGCGGTCACCTCTACTTGTGGCAAAGATGTTGGGCAGTCTACTGCCCACAGGGGTGATAACCACAACATGTTTAAAAAAAACCCAACTAACAGCAGGCTAGGATATTTCACAAAACAGTTAAAGTTGAAAAAACATAGTGTTTTTTGCAGGTTATATATCAAACTAATGCCTTTTTAACAGGAACCCTAAATGGCCCCTAAAACAGACTCTAAAACAACTCAAAATGTTATTCCTACCCAAGAAGCTGAGCTAAGAAGTAGACCAGCTACTAATTTAAATCAACATCTATTAGCTATTCTAGCCTTGTGTTGGTCTATTTTTCAACTGTGGGTTGTTAGAGAAGCCATAAATGATACTTTAGTTCGGGGTATACATCTCAGCTTTGCTATAACCTTGGCCTATCTCTCTTTTCCTGCTTTAAAGGGTGCAAAAAGAGATTACACCCCATTAATTGATATAGTTTTAGCTCTTGTGGCCGGGTTTGGCGCACTTTATGTGGTGCTTAACTATGATGCTATTGCCCAAAGGCCCGGAGTACCTATTTTTCAGGACATAATATTTGGCGTCATAACACTGACACTCTTATTAGAGGCATCCCGGCGTACTTTAGGGCCAGCCTTGATGGTTATTGGCTCAATTTTTCTGGCTTACTGCTATTTTGGCCCCTCACTACCTGATATTATAGCCCATAGAGGTGCATCTGTTAATAAAATTATCAACCATATGTACCTTACCACCGAGGGTATTTTTGGGGTTCCTCTGAGAGTATCAGCCAGCTTTGTTTTTCTTTTTGTCTTGTTTGGAGCCCTTTTGGATAGAGCTGGTGCTGGACACTATTTTATTCAATTATCATATGCTGCACTGGGAAGGTTTCGTGGTGGCCCTGCTAAAGCAGCCATTGCTGCCTCTGGTTTAACAGGAATGATATCTGGCTCTTCCATTGCCAATACTGTAACCACTGGTACGTTCACCATACCATTAATGAAAAAGCTTGGTTTTCCTGCGACAAAAGCAGGGGCAATAGAAGTTGCAGCTTCTACCAATGGGCAACTAATGCCACCAATTATGGGAGCAGCAGCATTTATTATAGCTGAATTTCTGGGTATATCATATGTAGACGTGGTTAAAGCAGCTTTTATTCCAGCTGTAGTTTCCTATTTAGGTCTATTTTATGTGGTCCACTTAGAAGCATGTAAATTGGGCTTAAAGGGTATTCCTAAAAACCAACTGCCTCCGGTTCTAAAAACATTTATGTCTGGCATTCACTTTTTGCTTCCGGTATTTCTTTTAATATACACTCTGGTTATTGAACGACAATCAGCAGGGCTTGCAGCTTTTAACGCTATAATGATGGTTATGGTTATTATGGTTTTGCAACAACCAATTTTGGCCTATATCCATAAAACATCAATATCTAACGGCTTTAATAAAGGGTTTAGCGACCTCTATTATGGCCTAATAGATGGCGCACGTTATATGATCCCTATTGCCATAGCCACTGCTGCTGCAGGCTTGGTGGTTGGCACAATAACCTTAACTGGCTTGGGGCAACGGCTTATGGAGGTTATAGAGATAATCTCCATGGGTAATCTGCTACTTGTTTTGGTATTTACTGCAATAACCAGCTTAATTTTAGGAATGGGACTTCCAACGACAGCCAACTATATAGTCATGGCTTCACTTACTGCCCCTATTGTTGTGCAACTTGGGGGAGATAGTGGGTTGCTTATACCAGCTATTGCTGCCCATCTATTTGTCTTTTATTTTGGTATTTTAGCCGATGATACACCCCCAGTAGGATTAGCAGCCTACGCTGCTGCCGCTATAGCCCACGCCGACCCAATTAAAACCGGAATACAAGGCTTTACCTATGATATGCGGACGGCAATTCTGCCATTTATGTTTATTTTTAATACCGACCTTATTTTGATACAGGGAATAGAAGTTGGCGGTTCAGCCATGCAATCAAGCAGTTGGATATGGATAAATGATTGGACAGTATGGGTTAGCCTGTTTTGTTTGGCTACAATAGCAATGTTTGCTTTTGTGTCGGCCATTATGGGTTGGAATGCTGGGCCTGCAAAATGGTGGGAAAGGCTGCTGTTACTGTTGATTTGCTTAGGGCTGTTTCGTCCTGACCTTTTGTCAGAATCAATGGGTATTACTAATAAATACTATATGGCAATACCACCGTTACTTCTTTATGGTGCGCTTACTTTGTGGAAAAAAAGAACATATCAAAATATTTAATATTATAAGTATGTCATAGGTTCGGCAGTTGTGAGCACATCCTTGGCAACAACTGCCGAATCTAGCCTCATCCGTTCATGCCAGACAACAGCTTATAGGCAATTCCGGGTTGTTGGTTGGCTTGAGCTAAAACAGCAATACCAGCCTGCTGCAAAATGGTAAGTCTAGTCATATCTGCAGTCTCTTGAGCTATATCGGCATCTGTTATTCGTGATCTAGCAACCTCAGTAACTTCAACTACACTACCTAATGTGTTAACAACTGACTCCAGACGGCTTTGATAAGCTCCAATTTGCGCCCGAATAGATGCGACCGAATCTATAGCTGTATCAACATTAACAATAGCCGATGCAATGTACCCCAAATTATATGCTGCTGAACCTACACTAAGGGAATCGTTGGTTGTTCCTGTTGATGCTCCAATCTTTGCAACAGATGCTCCCGCAATAGAAAAGGCAAGAGTTTGACCACCATCAGCACCAATTTGGAATTTTCCAATTGCTACAGAGTAAGTACCATCTAGAAGATTTACATTATTATAATTTGTTGTTGTTGATATACGTTGAATCTCTGACATCAACTGAGTTACCTCTAGTTGAAGGTCGTTCTGATCTGATCCTGATATGGTAGAAGTATTAGCCTGCACCGCTAGCTCGCGTATTCTCTGAAGGGCAGTTGTCGTCTCTGCCAGAGCACTGTCTGCTACTTGCAATAAGGAGATACCATCGTTGGTATTTCTTATTGCTGCATTTGCACTCAATATTTCTGCTGTCATGCGAGTACTTAGTGCTAACCCAGATGCATCGTCAGATGCAGAGTTAATGCGCAAGCCAGATGAAAGACGAGACAGAGATACATTGAGTGCTGATGTATTTTTTTCTAGAGAGCGTCTAGCATGTAGCGATGCTATGCTGGAATTTATTGTAATGGGCATTGTAAATTACTCCTCCGATAGTTGGCTCTCTAAATAAAGTAGGGCCTACGGTTTACTGTTTCACTTTTATAAAAAAACACGGCCTTTGCAGGCCACCTTTTAAATCTTCACAAATTAAATCTAAATAAGTATCCTAACAAAACCACCTGTTCTTTTTATCGGTAGTTAGTTTTTTATCTTTAGAACTTTTAAAAATTTTTTTATCTTTATTGGAGAACACCCATATTTCATGTAAGATCTCAAGTATGGTTTACTACAAATTAAATCTTGTATGTCAGTCCTTCTTTATTATTTACAAGAGCAAAATTAAAAAATATTGCACAAAATATAAAAACTTGTTGACTTTTATGGCTTATAATTTGCATTCTCCCTCCTAACGTACTCGAATACCCTTTATATATTGTAGGTTGCGAGCGAATAATTTTATGGAAACTCCAGAAACACTAGTCAACGATGTTAAACCTTTCTTTCTAAATTTTTTAGAAAAGTTAGGGACCGATCTAAACACGCTAACTGCTGCCCCTGTAGCGATAAACTTGACCTCCGTAGAGATTCTACGGGGTGCAAAAGAGCTAGAGACACTTTTAGAAAAAGATCGTTGTATTGCCTATGTCAATGAAGATGGATTAGATAGTGGTGATGTCCATCTAATTATTGACGTTGCAACGTCAATAGCATTGACAGGCTTGATGATGATGATGGGTGAAGATGTCATCCAAAATCAGGTTGAAACACGAGAATACAACGAAGAGATCCAAGAAGGCTTTAATGAAGTTGCCAATCAGATTGTTGGAGTATTTAACGGTCTTGTTGAAGAGAAGATGACAGATGGCGGTCATCTCTTCCTTGAAAGTGCTGAGCGTGTTGAGCCGGGCAACGAAATATCAACCCTTGATCCTGAAAGAACTTATTTAACAATTACTGCAGATGTTCAAGTTGCAAGTTTTCCATCTGAAGAGTGCCGTATTCTGTTATCTAAGGGTTTTGGCGATCCACTACTTGGAGTAAAAATTCCTGGCACCGAAGCAGAGGAAGCTGAAATGGCCGAGAGGAACAAAGGCCAAGAAGAAGAGGAGAGCTCAGAAGAAGTTGCAGATGATTTTTCTGAAGCCTTGGGTGCAGAAGGTGAAGAGGCTGGAGATGAGCTAACAGCAGATGATAGCGGTCTAAATGAAGATGCTAAATATGATACCAGCGACGGGCTTCCCCTTCCTGATGAGCCAGGCGGCCTTAAAGTTGTAATGACAGAAAAACCGTTCGCCCTAAAAGAGAGTGAGCATATTATGACTGCTATTAATGCAATGCGTCATGATGGCAACCGCTACATAGGTATGATCGACAAAGAAAATAAGCTACTTAGAGTGATAAGCAAAAGTGACCTTCGGCAAATAATGGGTCCATTTTTTGGTACTAAGGCTATGGGAGCAAGAGACAAAGCAGTTTGCACCTTAACAATTGATAAACTAAATGAAGACCAACAGTTAATACGAATACCTATAACAGGGTCTATTAACCAAGCAGCTGACCTATTATCAGAGTTTAACTTACGCTCACTACCAGTAATAAATGCTCAAGGGTTACTGCAAGGGTTTATTACTATGCACTCTGTTATGAGCTATTTCCGTAAAAAAGCAAGTGCTTAGGGTTTTATTGCAAATATCATTAGATAGTTGGCAGTATAGTATAGCAAAAAAACTACTATAAAAGAGCAAGCCACCACCCCTTCTTATTCGGGAGTGGTGGTTTTTTTTATCTTAGTTTTGCAGCTTTTGATATGCTGGGACCAACAACAGCTTTACATAGTTTTATTTTACCCGCAGAAGTCTGGCAGCGTAAAACCCGTCCATATCTAGTTGACCCGGCTCTACCTGAAAATCACCATTTGGTGTCAATAACTCTGCTGGTACTAAATCTATTTTTTCACTAATTGGCTCTCGTCGCCAGTCTGGGTGGTTTGATAAAAAATTTTCAATCTGCTTTTCGTTCTCTTCATACTCCACCGAGCAAGTAGCATATACAAGAATGCCCCCTGGCCGCAAAACTTTGGCGGTTGCTGCTAAAATAGCTGACTGCTCTTTAACTAGCTTTTCAATATCTTTAGCCTTACGTCGCCATTTTATTTCAGGATGACGACGTATAATACCAGTACCACTACATGGGGCATCTAGTAAAATTTTATCAAACATCTCACCTGCCAAAAGAGCATCTTTTCCAACATCACCCTGGCGAACAGTCACTGAGGCAACTTGTAACCTGTTTAAATTATCTAATAATCGTTCAATACGAGAAGGATATTTCTCAATAGCAACAATATTTATTTCACCATTGGCTAATGCTGATAAATGAGCAGTTTTACCACCAGGAGCAGCACAAGCGTCCAAAATATATTCACCTGCTTTTGGTCGCAAAAAACGTGATACCCACTGTGCTGCTTGATCTTGCACTGCAAACCAACCATTAGAAAAACCCGGCAACCCTTCTATACCACCACCAGAAGGAAGTAAAATTGCATCTGGTGTATAAGGAGCAGCAACAGCATCGTCAACATCCAACGCTTTAAGAAGAGCTGCCCTATCAATTTTCAGGGTATTTGTACGCAAGGTTAGGGTAGGTTGAGTGTTGTTTGATCTTAGTCTTTCAACAACCCGCTGCCTTGTCTCTTTTGCCAACCACCCCTTTACCAACCAACTAGGATGTGAGTATTGCAGAGCCAGGGCCTCAGTTTTATCTTTTATTTTGGCGACAATTTTACCAGAGTCAACCTTAACAGCTTTTCTTAGAACAGCATTAACAAATCCACAATGAGAGTTCTCCGGTGATAACTTAAGCAGCTCCACGGCTTCATGTACTGCTGCCCTGTCTGGTACACGCATATAACGTGCTTGATAGAGGGCTGTTCTTAAAACTCCCCGTAAAAAATGGCGTTTACTGGCTAAAGGTCTGGCAATACAACTTGCTAAAATAGCATCTAATAAAGACAGATACCGCATTGTGCCAAAAGCTATTTCAAAAGCTAAAGCCCTATCTCGTGGTTGCAGCAGGTCTGCTTCGGCAGAAATTGCTAAAGGCAATTTATCACGAGTTACTCTTTCCACTGCCTCTACTGCTAAAAGCCTGGGGTTTAACTTAGCTCGTCTGGATACTTTATTGTTTGTTTTCATAAAGCCTCAAGGTATTCCCAACGCTTATAATAGACAGCTAGTTCTGCCTCTAACGCCTCCAATCTTTTCAAAACTTCTGCTACCTCTTTAGCATCACCTTGATAAAATTCTGGTTTTGCTATTTTGTCTTGTATTGCTGTAATTTCATCTTCTGCTAACTCAATTTTAGCAGGCAAAGACTCAAGCTCCAGCTTCTCTTTATAGGTGGGCTTTTTTTTAATTTTTTTGCTAGCTTGGGATAGAACTTTTTTACCTTTTTTATCAGGCTGAACATTTTTTATAGGTTTTTTGGTTTGCAAAAGATAATCATCATAACCACCAACATATTCACCAATTTTCCCCTTGCCCTCAAATACCAAAAGTCCGGATACCACATTATTTAAAAATGCCCTATCATGACTAACCAGCAAAAGTGTGCCCTTATACTCTGCTAAAAGCTCTTCTAATAGCTCCAAAGTCTCAACATCAAGGTCGTTGGTTGGTTCATCCATCACTAATATATTAGAAGGCCTTAAAAAAAGCTTAGCCAATAAAAGCCTGTTTCTCTCACCACCTGACAACACTTTAACTGGTGACCTTGCTCTATCTGGCGCAAAAAGAAAATCTGCAAGATAGCTTATAATATGTCGCTCCCGCCCTCCTATACTAACCTGCTGCCTACCACAACCAACATTTTCTTCTACAGTTTTGGTTTCATCTAAAGCTGCTCTTAGTTGGTCAAAATAGGCAACCTCCATTTTAGTTCCTACAGTTATTTTCCCATTATCAGGCTTAAGCTTGCCAAGCAGTATATTTAGAAGGGTTGTCTTACCTGAACCATTAGGACCAACAATACCTAGCTTATCTCCACGTTGGATGGTGATAGAAAAATCATCTACATATTTCTCACCCTCAAATGATAAAGATACATTTTGTGTTTCAACAACTAATTTTCCTGACTTCTCAGCATGTTCCATACGCATATTAACTGTTCCCTGGCGTTCTCTACGCTGGCGACGTTCTTCACGCATGGCTCTTAATGCTCGTACCCGCCCCATATTTCTGGTTCTGCGGGCTTTAATTCCTTGGCGTATCCAAATCTCTTCTTGGGCCAACCTTTTATCAAAAAGTTGGTTCTGTTTTTCTTCAGCGTGCAGAGCCTCCTCTTTGTGTTTTTGGTAATCTTTAAAGTTTCCCGGCCAATCTGTTAACTGCCCCCGGTCTAACTCTAAAATTCTTGTGGCCAATTTATCTGAGAACATTCTATCGTGAGATATAAAAAACAGGGCGGATTTATAACTGCTAAAAAAAGACTCTAACCAATCTATAGACTCAATATCTAAATGGTTGGTAGGCTCATCTAATAAAAGCAGGTCTGGCTGTGACACCAACGCCCTTGCCAACATAACCCTACGTTTAATACCACCAGACAGGGTTATAAATGAGAGATCAGGGTCTAGTCGCAGTTGTGATATGGTAGTTGAAACTCGGTTATGAGCATCCCATCCGTCGGCAAGATCTAAGGCTTGGTGGGCTTGGTCTAACTGCTCCATAAGTTCATCACCACCATCTTTTGCCAGCTTTGCTGTTATCTGATGATACTCTGCAATTAAGTGGCCTAACTTACCCAGTCCGTCAGCAACAACTTCAAATGTAGAACCATTAAGAGCATCGGGAACCTCTTGCTCTAGACGGGCAATACGCACCCCACGGTTGCGAATTATTTTACCGCTATCTGGTAAAAACTCTTCAGCTAATAACTTTAACAGAGTAGATTTTCCGGTTCCATTACGACCAACTAAACAGACCCTCTCTCCTGCATCCATTGAGAATGTTAAATTCTCTAATAATAAGGGGCCACCAAAACCAACTGATACATCTTGAGCACTAATCAACGCCATACTATATCCACCTTTACCATACTTTTTTATCTTTATAAAAAATTCAGCCCATTAGAATACCATGCCTTAACGAAAAAGGAGAACAAAGAGGTCATTTTTTCCCGTAGCTTACGGTAATCATGGATATTTTTGCCATTATCTAATTAAAAACTGACTTAAAAAGCAGAATAATGCATGAAAAAATCACATCCCATAACTAATTCAACCTATTGGCCTAATGTTTGCTTCTCATAACCTCGAAGCAGTGTCACACTTATAAGGTTATACAATATTAATTTATTTAGCTTATATGTGTGAAGGGAACCTCCCACCACTGAAACCGGCAGGCATCTTAAAGAGATGGGAAATAAAATGAGAAGAAATTTTAATAGTAATATCCACAACTTAAACCAAACGGACCCAAACAAAATGCGTATACGTCCATGGGCAGGATTGCTGATAGGTTGTGTGCTGTTATCGGCTTGCCAGTCATCAAAAATTCAATCATCTAAAGACCACTTTTTACGGCCTACGGATCCACCATATCGTCATAATACCATGTTAAACCCCGCTTTTCACAGGATGACACCTCCTGATGAAAAGCAAGTATCCGAGACTCCAGACGAAGTTTACACCATTACCGTCACTGAAATGTCAGTTAGGGACCTACTTTTTGCCTTAGCTCGTGACGCAGGGGTGAATATTGACATCTATCCTGGTATCGATGGCAAGGTAACTCTAAGTGCTATTGACCAAACATTACCACAAATTTTAGATCGGATCGCCAAGCAGGTAGAAATCCGTTATGAAATAAATGAAGGTACAATTATTATCTCTCCAGATATGCCATATCTGAAGATTTATGAAGTTGATTATATCAATATTGTACGTTCATCAAAAAGCTCTAATGAAGTGTCAACTAAGCTTTCAAATGCAAGTCTCAACTCAAAAGGCTCAGCAAATGATGACTCTAACATGTCAACCACTAGCCTTAATACAGATACCACCAATAATTTCTGGAAGACACTCTCCAGTAATATTGAAACTATCTTAAACCCTGGTGTGACTGATAAAAGTGCTGAGCCAATAAAGCCAGAGGCAGAAAACCCAGAAGGAGCAGACGATCTAATTGGCTTAACTCCTGAAGAGTTTGAAAAAGAGAATTCGGCAAAAGCCACTACTGAAACACCAACTATACCGAAATCTGGTATCATGGCTTTAAACTCAGAGTCTGGGCAAATATCAGTTTTCGCCTCAGCTGCTCAACATGAAAGGATTCAAGAACTACTTGATGCCACTTTAGGTAGTGCACACAGGCAGGTTATGATCGAATCCACCGTTGTTGAGGTTGAGTTGAGCGATCGGTTCCAAGAAGGTGTAGATTGGGACATGATGTTCAATGCAGCTGGTGATATTGGTTTAAAGGGTATTTTTTCCAACGCAGGGGAGCTATTCTCTCTTGGTCGTGACCCTAACCCTTCAAGCGCTGTAACATCTACAACAGCAATACGGGCAGCAATAAAAATTTTAGAGACCTTCGGTAATACCAAGGTGCTCTCCAGTCCCAAAATCACAGCTCTAAACAATCAACCTGCTATGTTGAAAGTGGTGCAAAATAAAGTATTTTTCACCATGAAGTCAACCACTTCAACAACAAGCGTTACTGGTGATACCAATACTGTTACATCAACACCAACTTTTGACACTGAAATTCACACAGTACCTGTTGGACTGATCATGAGCGTTACTCCTCAGATCTCTAAAGACGACATTATTACTATGAATGTTCGCCCAACAATTACCAGAATTACCCAAGAGGTGAATGATCCTAACCCAGCCTTAAGAGCAACAGATGCAAATGGTCTAGGAACCGATATTTCAAGCCTTATCCCTGAGATTGAAGTCAAAGAGATGGAAACTGTCATGCGTATCCACAGCGGTCAGGTGGCTGTTATGGGTGGTTTGATGCAAGACAAAATCGAGAACACCTCTAATGGGCTTCCTGGGCTTGGCAAACTTCCTGGTGT
This sequence comes from Magnetococcales bacterium, assembly GCA_015231305.1. Lineage (GTDB taxonomy): Bacteria > Pseudomonadota > Magnetococcia > Magnetococcales > JADFYX01. The sequence goes on from JADGBW010000080.1 coordinate 16,689, forward strand.
TGGTTTTCTGTTTAGCCATAAAGATAGAAAAGTAACAAAAACAGAATTAGTTGTCTTCCTGCGCCCTGTCATTGTTGCCCATGACTCTCCTAAACAGAGACGTGGTGTAATGGGCCGTTACCAAAGCCAAAGACCACAATCTCATGCACCTATAAGTAATCAACCCCAGCATATGGTGACTATGCAGCCACAAGAAGATGTTGCTCCTGGTTATCAAACCATGGTTAACGCTCCAATGGCACAAGGCATGTCTCACGTTTCAGCACAGGGCGGTTCTTATCTTGACTTCACAAATCAACCTAGGCAACTAGCGAGACACCAACAACCTACTCATGGTGGTATTGCCCCTCCTCCGGCTCCACCGCAAGCAGCAGCACCAATTGGTTTTCAACCTGCTGCATACCAACAACAGCAACAAGCCCCACAAAGGCAGCAGTTGCCACCTAATGCACCACCTCCTGGCTATCAACAAGCCCCGGCTTATCCGGCGCAACAAAGCCAGCACAGACCAAATGCTATGCCTCAGGCAAATAATCAGAACCAAAACCACGGCTTTTTTGTAGACTTAGGCTCATATCTTGAGCAAACACACGCAGATGACATTCAAAGAAAGATCAATGCTATAGGTCTACCAACACAACAAAATGCATCAAATGTGAAAGGGCAGACTTACCAAAGAGTACGTTCTGGGCCATTTCCCAACCAAGAGTTGGCAAGTCAAGCCATGGCTAAAATAACCAACTATACTGGCATTCAGGCTCGTGTATCACGTTTCTAGACTGACAACTTTTAACCGATAGTTATAAAAAGCCCCTGCGTTACCATGCAGGGGCTTTTTTTTTGCATGGTAAATCAGTAAGCTTAAACTTGCCCTTATGAGCACAAACAAGATACAATCCTCTTAAGTTTATACATAAGGAGATAACAAAAATGTATCACAAACCATTAAAAATAATTGCTGTTTTAACATTTATACTTACTGCATCCTTAAATAATAATGCATTAGGTGACGATGATATTATCCGCATTAAAGGTTCTGATACTTTGGCTAATGTGGCACATGAGTGGGGTAGGATTTATAGCGAAAAAAATCCTGGAACAACTGTTCATGTATCTGGTGGAGGCTCCGGAAACGGTATTGCAGCCTTAATAAACGGTCATGTTGAGATAGCAAGCACAAGTAGAAAACTCCGTAAAAGAGAAAAACTATTAATCCAAAAAAAGTTTGATTCCAAACCCTATGCTATGCGTGTTGGGTTAGATTCAGTATCAATATTTGTCAACAATAACAATCCATTAAACGGC
>JADGBW010000206.1 GCA_015231305.1 Magnetococcales bacterium
TAAATCAATAGATTACACTATGTACGCACTTCCAACTGCCGTTTCTAGGTTTAACCTAGAAACAGTGGTAATTAGCACCTATTATGTAAACTACCAATATTTGAAAAGTAGATTTATGACCTTTTTTAAAAGATTGTTGCAGTACTTTTTATTAACGTAAATTTATTTTTTTTTAAGAAGAAGAAAATTATTTTTTACTATGATAATTGCTCCAATATCCAATATAAATTATCATATTATATTGTAACACTGCGTTAATAAAAAGTTATTCAAAATATCTACAATATATTGTTATATTAAATACATACAACAAAGTGATTATGTTGTTTCTGAAATAATATTGAAAAAAATGTTTATCATTGCTTCACTGGGTAGGGTGGACTAAATAAGTGTCTTATAAATTTAGGTTCGCCCTTGGGTTGCTAACCCGAATAAGGTAGTTTGTTGAGAGCTTAGGTTAATAAATATCAGCAGGAGTTGGTGTCTGTAATAGTAACAAAAAAGACACCTTACAAGTTTTCCTGATCTGGAAGGTTATTAAATTCGTATACATAACATTAAAATTTACGGTTTTAATATTTTTCAGGTCGAATAAAGCGGAATACTATCCTTGATTTCCATCACAGATGACCATTTTCATGACGAGTGCGGTGTTTTTGGTATTAGTAACAATGCTGAAGCATCTAATCTTGTATATTTGGGGCTTTATGCTCTACAACATCGTGGCCAGGAGTCTGCTGGTATCGTAACAGTTGAAGATAAAATACTTCACTGTAAACGAGCCAGGGGGTTGGTCGCAGATGTTTTTAATAGACAGGATGTAGAACGACTTAAAGGTCGCACTGCTATCGGTCATGTACGTTATTCCACAGCAGGTGGCAGCTCTACCACCAGAAACCTTCAGCCAATAGTTGTAGATACCGCCCACGGTGGTATGGCTATGGCCCATAACGGTAACTTGGTAAACGGTGTTGATATGCGCCGAAACCTTGAAAGACGTGGTTCTATTTTTCAATCAACCATGGATACCGAGGTAATTGTCCACCTTACTGCTCTTTCGCGTTGTCGTACTTTTCCTGAACGTTTAGTTGAGGCTTTAAGCCAGGTTCAAGGGGCATATGCTCTTTTAGCAATGGACTCTAAATGTATGATTGGCGTACGAGACCCTAACGGTTTTCGGCCTTTGTGTTTGGGTAAAGTAGGTGATAGTTATGTATTATCTTCAGAGACCTGTGCTTTAAAATTAATTGATGCTCAATTTATTCGTGATATAGAGCCAGGTGAGATGGTGGTTATACAGGGTGATAAGGTTGAATCTTTCTACCCCTTTCCTAAACGCAATCGTCACCTCTGTATATTTGAATATGTCTATTTTGCTCGTCCTGACTCCACTATCGATGGAATAAACGTCTATGAGGCCCGTAAACGTATTGGTATAAAATTAGCGGAGGAGAGCTATGTTGATGCTGATTTAGTGGTTCCAGTACCAGATTCTGGTGTTCCATCAGCTCTAGGTTATGCTCAGGCTGCTAAAATTCCCTTTGAGTTGGGTATTATACGTAACCACTATATAGGGCGGACTTTTATTGAGCCACAGCAATCTATTCGTCATTTTGGTGTTAAAATCAAACTTAACGCCAACCCCAGAGTTTTTAAGGGTAAAAAGGTTGTGTTGGTTGACGACTCTATAGTAAGGGGAACTACTAGCCGTAAGATTGTAAAGATGGTTCGTGCAGCAGGGGCGAAAGAGGTCCATATGCGTATCTCATCCCCCCCAACTACAAACCCTTGTTATTACGGCATAGATACACCAACCAGAAACGAGCTACTAGCTTCCAGCCATTCGGTAAAAGAGATGAAGAACTATATCACTGCCGACTCTCTTGCTTTTCTCTCTATGGAGGGGTTGTATGAGGCAGTTAATGGTCGAGCAGGCACTGGTCATTGTGATGCCTGTTTCTCTGGTCTATACCCAATTCCATTCCCAACCCACGAGACCGACCCTCAGCTTACCTTGCTTAATGAAGATTGAGTGGCATTAAAGCTGTAAATTATGGGTTAATCAACCAGTGTTAGCTTGGGTTTTTTAGTCCCTTTTTTTGATGGCTTTTTCTTGCTATCTCCACCTTCTATAACCTGAAAAGGTGATACTTTTTTTGCTTTTTTTGCTGGTTTTTTCTTTTTGGGGGGCGCAGGAGGCAAGACCAGTTCGTTTAGTGGTGATATTCCATGTTGTTTTAGCACATCATCAGGCATGGATTCCTGCCACATCATACCGTGGTTGGTGTCAGGGTTAAATGCACTCCAGATAGCATCATATGGAATTAAACAGTAATGGGGAATGCCACCAAAGCGGAGTTCTGATTGTACTGAATCTTTCCCGATATGAATGGGGTGGGGCATTTTACTGTTTAAAATCAACATTAAGTTAGTATCATTTTTAAATCTGCTAGGAACTTCAACACCACTATAGGTGGCATCTAAGCAGAGCATGATACGTCCCTCTGTCTCAAGTAACAGTTGTATTACTTCGCCTTTATTATGTTGTTTATCCTTATCCATGAACCTATTTTAACCAGCCATTTCTGGTTTGAGCAACTGTTCATGAATCTCTATGTCAAAGTTTCTAATTTTGCCAAGCTAAGGTAAGCCTGTCCCACTCTGTTAAATAATCCAATAAATGGGGTTTATTGATGGATTCGCTTTGGATAAGAGTACGGGCGATTTGTTGCTCACTTTCATATTGGTCTGGATTGATTAACCCTGAGAAATAGGCCATACGCAGCCAGACTAAATAGGTGGTTAAGGCATCAAATTCGTTATAAGCGATAATTTTATCAAGACGACCTTCAAGCCATAACTTAGGAACCTGCTGTCCGTCGGTCTCCATTTTTCCGGGAATACCAGATAGAACCGCCATTTCGTTAAGAGATGGTGTGCCACTGCCCCAGCCTGGTGTAGCATAATCTTTTAGGTCTATATGAAAGTCGCCACCACGGGCAAAATAGTCTACACCTTCCCAGGGTTTATTAGGGCGGCGGGCAAATTTTGGGGCTGTGATACCTCTTGTAATACCTCTTTGCACCATTATGCGAATATCGGCAGCTAAAGAGTTGTAACCCACAAGTTGGGGTTGACGATCTCCTAAAGCACCTAGAAATTTTTCTAAAATTTCTTTCTCGCCAATTTCTTCGTCAGCAGAGCGAGGTAGGGAGAGCAAATCGAGTTTTACTTGACCATTGTCATTGATCTGACGCTTGATCATGGATATTGAAACTAAGCGACACTGAACTGTTTTTAAATAGGGTTGAGGGTTCTCTTCTGTGGCTCCACCTTGTTTCCACATCTCCTCCATTACCTCGGCATCGGACATGGAGTCAGGGAGTTTGTATAAAATGCGTCCTGAACGGGGATCTGGAATCCATTCGGCATCAAAAGCCCATAGCTGTTTTTTTATATTTTTAAACATTATTTAGGACTAAAAATTTTATTGGACCAGTCTTTAAAGCCTTCTTTAACAGTATCTCCTAAGGTTTTCTTCGGTACGTCAGGTGATTTAAGATTATTAATTGGGTACTGGGCAAGATAGAGAATTTGCCGGGTTGCCAATTCGGTTAGAAGATCTAGAGAGCGACCAGCTTCAGGAGGATTTGGCGTAGCCATTGATCCAGAAGCAATGACAGCAGCAGCGGTTGCAATAGGTGATAGGTTGGTAAAAGCAATTGCCCCTGCCCCGGTTGCAGTCATTAGTTCTGTTTTGTTATCAGATATTTTGGGTTTGGATTCTACCCGTATTCTTAATGTACGAGCCAGCCTGTCATTGGAAAAAAAGTAAACATCCCAATCAACCAAACCAGGGCTCATCTCGCTACTATTGCGCATAGCACGAGGAGATATCCACATATAAGCGGGCCAGCCATAATCTTGACCACTTGTTACGGCATCTTCTAAGTGGTAAACCGGGGTCCACTCTGGGATAATACGTTCAGCCAGAGAACTAGGCAGTAGTTGCCGATATATTTTGCGAGTGGTATCTGCAAATACCTGTTCTTCCCCCGCCACTATTTTTGCAAGAGGCAGCATGTGCAGCTCAGCGTAGGGAGCAAAATCTATGTTGGAACTTCCTGTTGCTTCCCAGCATACCTCTACACCTTTAATTGGGAATTCACACCCTTGACGATAAACAGGTGCAGAAGCTGAGAGTGTAGATGAAAAAAACAGTCCAGCTAACACTCCTGATATAATTGTGGATTTAATTTTCACTGATATTCCTTATAATTTACCAAATAAATCAAAGTTTCTACCAGATTATAATATGCACATCTCATACCACAATCACCGCGATAGCTAGTTATTAATCAACACTTAATAATTGGTGTCAGACGTTGCCTCACTCTTTGTCGTTAGGGTTTAGAAAATCAATTTGATAACGAGTTGACTCTTCATGTGGTTGAATAAATAAAGCTTGGAACTCCACCTCTTTTTGTGGCCATAGTTTTTTTATCTTAACTTTTTTAAGGTTATCTTGAAGTTTGATCATGGCACGCATAGCTTTTTCGCCAGAATTATCAAGCATTTCTTCAGAAACAACACGTCCGGGCACAATAGATATTGAGTCTAGCTGTTTATTATTTTCATTAAACAGAGTCACCTGTACTTTAGGGGTCTCTTGCGCAACTTTTGATGAGTTGCTAATAGAGCCATTGATAACCAATACCGCACCAAATTTATAAAGTCTCCACTCACCATCAAGTTTATTTATCTTGAAGTTATTACTCATGGTGTAAGATTTATACTGCCACCAATCTGTAAGAGATACCCAGTTACCAAACAGGGTTAAAGCCAATAATGCAGACAGAGCAAGAAAAATTTTCCTGTTTTCCATTATACGGCTGATAAATGGTGAAGGCTCAGGAGCTTCAACCTCTTCATCATAGTCATCTTCTACATCTTCTTGAACATCTTCTACTTCTTCTAAGGAAGGTGGTTCGTCATCAGTGGTTTCAAAATCACTGTCATAAGCTTCTGGCAAAGATGAATCATCATCGTCATCAAGCAGGGAGGTCTCATCCTCTTCTTCCTCTTCCTCTTCTTCCTCTTCTTCCTCTTCTTCCTCTTCTTCCTCTTCTTCCTCTT